>DATDSY010000061.1:0-3923 GCA_035291125.1 Candidatus Norongarragalinales archaeon | reverse complement strand
CGAGCATCACCTGCCGCTGGGCGCGGCTAAAAGCCAATAAAGCATCCAATTCTTCAGGGTAACCAGGACTCACTTTTCCCTTGAACTCCTCAAGGAAAGATTTCCGGGCATCATTTTTCAGTTCCTGAATATCGTCGTCATTCAGGGGAACGAGTTTGATATTAGATTGCACCGCCTCGCGTTTTAGCGCCTCCAAAAACGAACCGGTTTCGGGCAATTCAAACTTGCGCGGAGTCGCGGAAATCCCCGCCGTACGCACTTCACCCAGCCGGGATAGCAGCTCGCTTGCAGGCGTACTTCGTGCGGTTTGCTTTGAATGAAGCGGGGGGATTAAAATAAATTCAACCATTTTTAACACCTGAAACGGGGTTCGGCGGGCATTCATCATTGAAAACGCTGAAAAAAGCGCTGCACTAACGGCTTCAAACTTTAAAATGCGCAAAAGGGATGTTCAAAACCAAGTGGCTCGGCTTGTGTTCATCTATGACGTTCAGCGCGTGTGCCGTCCTTCGGTTTATAACATCTTGCAGCGCACTCCTGGCATGATCATACTCGAGTCCCGAAATACGTGAAGCATGCCGTCCGAATTCAAATAAGGCCTCTGTTTGGGCACGGTCGAGGCTCGACAAGTCTAACGGAACGAGCTTTACGCCGCGAGCTTCGGCAAACGTCTTTAGCAACTGGATTGTTTTCGCTCCAGCCGCGTCAAGTGCTTCAGCAGTAACTTGAACTCCAAGCGTACTGCCGCGTTTGACGCGCAGCGCCGCCAGTCTTTCAGAAAAGCGGTCCAACTCTTGTTTCGAAGGGCTGACAAAACTGGGAGCTCTGACCACATGCGGAGGGGTTTTCATCAAATACAGCTGTGCGAATAACAAAAAAAGCTTTGCGTAGAGCGGGGTACGAGAGTTGCACTCGTCTATTCCGATTGCTGCACTACCTTGCCCCTTTCTTTTGAAAAAAGAAAGGTGCGATGGCACCGCGCCAAAGAAAAACGGTCGTTTCTTTTCGGCCGCCCGCATTTTCTTTCCTAAAGAAAAAGCGAGCCTGCAGTCGGACGCATGGCTGCTCTGCCAACCCCGCATGTACAGTAAAAATCGTTCGGGAAAGAATTTAACCCTTGTTTTTGTTTCTCAAGAACGCCGGGATTTTTTCGAACATGAACTCGCCGATTTCCTCGAACTCGCGAACTCCCGCCTCCAGCTTTTTGCGCAGGAAAACGAACGCGTAAGCCGCCCCGAAAAACGCGCCGAACAAATGCACAAGCAAATCCGTCGGAGTTTCCTGCTCGCGTTTTATTCCGGACGTCGTCTGCACCAGGGTGGTTTCAACTTTCGCCAGCGTCTGGTTCTGTGCAGCCGCTTCGTCAATCCGGTTTTGCGCCAAAAGCGTTTGCACGCTTTCCTCCAGCGAACGCTTTTCCTGCGCCAGCCTTTGCACTTGATAGTCGTTGTACGCAGAAACCAAAGGCTGCGAAACGCTAAGCAGCAAAAGCGTCGCCAAAAGCAAAACCAGCCCGCGTTTAGGGGACAAGATGACTGATGAAGCCATGAGACCGGAAACGCCGGTGCTCGCACCCACCAGAATCACAAGCGGATTGAGCGTCGTGAACAAAATGGAAGAAAGCATGCCCGAAAGGAGGAAGACCGCTAGAACGTGAACGCTTCCGCCGGCAGCCTCGAGCAAAAGCCCGAACAAAATCAAGGGAACCAGGTTGGACGCCAGGTGCTGGAGGCCAACGTGCGTGAACAAGTGGGTGAAGTAAGTCTGCAGGGAAGATTCGTTCGAGAAAGAAAGGCGTTCCAGAGAATCGTCGGGAAGGTAAAACGTGCCGTTAGAAAGAAGGTAGTATGGAATAAGCACGCCCAAAACGAGCAGGAGGGTTGCGGTGAATTTCACTAACGCATAAGCTTGCTCGAATAAAAAAGGCTAGCGCTGAAAGCCAATAAAAGAACTGGTCTTTTCAAGAAGAAGGCCGCCCCACGCGGAACGGAAGTCGACCAGTTCAACCCACCTTTATAGAATCCGCAAATGAAAAAAGCAAAGCGCCAATAAAAGGCTTGCGGGGTTTAAAAGACTCAGGCTAATGCCGAAAGCAAGGCAACTTGGTGGTCGTGAGCTTCATTCAAAAGCACCTGCACCAACACGAGCCTTCTTCCGGCCACGGTACCGGCGCTTTTGGCTGTGAGTTTCTCTAGCGCCAAGAACGCATCAGGCTTATGCGCACCCGAGTCCAAGGCAAACCCCAAAAAATCGTGGATTGTTCGCAGCCTATTCAAAGAACGCCTTGCGGAAGAATCCAATTTTTTGTTGCCGATTAAATCAATAAGCGATGAAATGGAATCGCGGTGGGAATTGACGTAAGAGGTAAAATGCCGAGGGGAATAAGCCATACCGCATCACCACCTAAAATTGTTAAAGCGGGCCCGAGGGGATTTGGACCCCTGACGCCTCGGTCAGCTCCTTTTCTAACACCTTTAACAATAGCGCCAGAAAATTAAGAGCCGAGTGCTCTACCAAGCTGAGCTACGGGCCCACTAAGGCAAGAATTAATTTGGTTGCGCGTAGCTTATAAAATTGTTTTCTGGTGGCAAAATGAACGTTACCGTACTTCGCATGGGGCACAGGCACGAAAGGGACAAGCGCATCACCACCCACTGCGCGCTCGTCGCTCGCGCGTTCGGCGCGAAAAAAATAATCCTGAGCGGAGAAAAGGACGACAGCGTCTTGAAAAGCGTCGCGGAAGCTGCGCTGCGCTGGGGAGGAAACTTTGAAGTTGAATACCGCGAGGACTGGAAAAGCGTTTTGAAAAATTTCAAGGGGCTGAAGGCCCATTTAACAATGTACGGCGAGAAAATCAAGCCAGCGCAGTTCAAGAAAACCAAAAACGTGCTTGTCGTAATAGGCGCGGAGAAAGTTCCGGCCGAAGTTTACAAGCTTTGCGACTTCAACATTGCAATCGGCAGCCAACCGCACTCGGAAGTCGCCGCGCTAACCGTGTTTTTGCTGAAAATACTGGGCGAAAAGCCGCTGTGGGAAAAAAAGCGGAATGCAAAGCTGAAAATAATCCCGCAACGGAATTCGAAAAAAGTAGTAACGAAGCTATAAAAGCTTTAATGCAAATAAAGTTACCATGCCTTCCCGCAGCGAAAAACCGTTCGACAGCTCTATGAAACGCATTACTCCGTTCGTCAAAAACGTCGCGGGATTGAAAGGGCTCAAAGTCGTTACGAGCATAGGCGACGGCGCGACAGACGAGCAAATCGAAGGCAAAACCAAATTCAAAATGGCCGAAATCCGCGCTTTGCTCAACCAACTGCACGAGCACGGCATCGTCGAATACAACCGCGAAAAAAATCTGCAAACCGGCTGGTTCACTTACACCTGGCGCGTGAACGCCGACCGCGCTTTCAAAAACTTCATCACCATGAAAAAACGCGAGCACGCCGGCTTGCGCGAACGCCTTTCTGCGGAAGAAAACACGATTTTCTACAGCTGCACCAAAAACTGCAGGAAAATGGCTTTCGACGTCGCCATGGAAACTCAGTTCAAGTGCCCCAAGTGCAACAACCGCATGAACGCCAAGGACAACCGCAAGGAATTGGAAACCGTCAGGAAAGAGCTTGACGCGACCGAAACCGTTTTGATGAAGCTCGGCGAAACCCCGCCATCGCAATACGCGTAAGCAACGATTTAAAATAACGGGCAAGCATTATTTTCTTAGTCCTGGCTTCATAGCGGGGTAACAAGAGCGAATTCTTTTTTATCGAAAGAATTTTTCTTGCCTCAAGGGTAGCCAGGAGTGCCCGCTGGGCTCATAACCCGGAAAGGCCGCTTCCAACCAATAGACGGAAGAGACTTTGGGTAAAGATCGGATGTCCAAAACGCTGAAAGGCGTGGAAGTCCTCCCCCCGCTATCCCATTAT
>DATDSY010000060.1:0-10053 GCA_035291125.1 Candidatus Norongarragalinales archaeon | reverse complement strand
ACCTCGCGCCATTCTTCGCGCGAAAGCTCTTCGAAGCCTGGCAGGGTTTTGTAAACAGGCTTCCACTCGCCCAAGTATTCGAATTCCGAAGACGGGGTTTCGAACTTCTTTCCTGCGTGCTCGTGCGCAACCGCGATTTTGAGTTTTTCAACTCCCCCGAGGACGTCGAGCTTGGTGTAATGGAATCCCGTAAAGCCGTTCAAGCGGTGCGCGTAGCGCAGCAAAGGCAAGTCGAGCCATCCGATGCGGCGTTTTCTTCCGGTAGTCGTGCCGTATTCGTTTCCCTTGTCACGAATCCTGCTGCCGAGCTCTTCCTCTTCGCCGAGCAATTCGGTAGGGAAAGGCCCTCCGCCCACGCGCGTCGTATATGCTTTTACGACGCCTTCGATTTCGTCGATTTTTTTGGGGCTCAAGCCTATGCCGACGCAAGCTCCTCCTGCTATAGTTTGCGAGGAGGTTACGAACGGATACGTTCCGAAACTCAAGTCCAGCAGGATTCCTTGCGCGCCTTCGAGCAAAACGTTTTTTCCTTTGCCGTGCGCCTCGTTAACTTCGAGGGAAACGTCGGTCGCGTACTTCGCCAGTTCCCTGCCGATGTTGGCGTACTGCAGGAAAATGCTTTGCTCTTCCGGAACTTCCACCGAGTAAACCAACTCCAAGTTTTTCTTCCGCAGCGGATAGATTTCATCGAGTTTTGCCTTGAGTTTTTTCTCGTCGATCAAGTCGCAAAAGCGGATGCCGTCGCGCTTGGCGCGTTCCTCGTAGGCAGGGCCTATGCCCCTTCCAGTAGTCCCTATTTTTTCTTTCTTCAGCCCTTCTCGCGCTATGTCCAGCAGCCCGTGCCACGGCATTATGATGGGCGTGCGAAAGTCAATTCCCAATTCCCCTTCGGAAAGCCCTCCGAACTCGTTTATCTCTTGAATCAGCACGCGCGGGTCCAAAACCACTCCTGCACCGATCAAACTCCGTTTTTTCTGCACCACGCCTGAAGGGAGCAAGTGGAATTTGTACGTCTTGCCGTCGTGAACTACCGTATGCCCTGCGTTGCTGCCGCCTTGAAAGCGCACTACCAGCTCGGCTTTTCCCGCGAGATAGTCGATTACCTTGCCTTTGCCTTCGTCTCCCCACTGTCCGCCTAGAATTATTTTCATCATTTCAAAAACCCCGTTAACTCAAAAGCCTTGTTCGCTTGCGCCTGTAGTTTTGTATTCCTTAGTCGCTTCATCTATTTCGCCGGCAATCTTAACGCTTTTTTCCGGCGCGAGCCCCACGTGGGAGGAAACGTCGAACTGCTTTTCCAATTCCTTTCGCGGAATAAGCTTGGTTACGCGAGAATCGCCAGCAACAAGGTCGAACAGCGGATTCTCCTTTCCCTCCTGCACTGAAGCCCAAGCCTTGAGCGAATGCACTCGCAAGAGCTCGTGCGCCTCCTGGCGGTCGAAACCCCTCTTTGCAAGTTCGGCCATGATTTTTTCTGTCGCAGCAAAAGGCCCGTACTGGTCTATCGTCTTGCTGATGTACGCGCGGTTGATTTGAAGCCCTTCGATTACCTTCGCGCTTTGGATAAGGCATTCGTCGAGCGCAAGGAACGCTTCGGGCATGAACACGCGGCGGTTTGCAGAGTCGTCAAGAGTCCTTTCCAATGCAGAGAGCGAAGCGTTCTCCCAAGCCATTTGTGCATACGCCGGAACAAGTCTCGCCAGCGAGCATATGCGCTCGGTTTTCATTGGGTTGCGCTTGAAGGGCATTGCGCTCGAGCCGACTTGCTTTTCCCCGAACGGCTCGTTAGTCTCCTTGTTTTGCATCAAACGCAAATCAAAAGCCATTTTGTGCAAAGACTGTGCGAGTGAACTGAGTTTGCTGAGCACGAAGAAATCCTGTTTTCTCGGGTAAGTTTGGGTTGTTATTTCGTAAGCGTCCAAGCCCAGGTGTTTCATGGCCGTTTCTTCCATTTGCACCGCCTTTTCTTTCGAGCCTAAAAGCTGGACGTAAGAAGCGCTGTTTCCAACCGCCCCCTTGAAGCCCTTGCCTTGAATGCTGTCGTGAACCCACTCCAACGCGCCCAAGTCTTCCAGGAAATCCTGGGCGTAGGAAGCAAAGCGGTATCCCAGCGTTGTGGGTTCGGCGGGCTGCAAGTGAGTGTAAGCCATGCAAACCGAGTTTTTGTTCTCCTCGATTTTGGGTTTGAGTTTCTTCAAAAGCAGTGCAGTGCGCTCTCTCAGCACTTGCAAGCCTTGCTTCATTGCAAGCGCTTCAGCATTGTCAACGATGTCCATGCTCGTGGCGCCCAGGTGGATTTTGCCTCCGCCTGTTTTGCACTGCGAAGCGTAAACCTTGATTTCGGCGACCACGTCGTGCTTGGTCTGCTTTTCAAACTCGAGGCTTTTCTGGATGTCGACGTCTTGGGAGTGCGAAGCGATGTCCTTAAGCTCTTGCGGAGACACGAGTCCGAACTTGCTTTGGGCTTGCGCTAGTGCAACCCAGATTTTGCGCCAGTTCAATCGAGTATGTTTTTCGGAGAAAACCGTTCTCATTTGTATGGAGCCGTACCGCCAAGAAAAAGGAGACTGAAAGTTGTCGGCTTCTTTCTGCACTAACCCCACCAGAAGCAGTTGAAAATAAAAGAGGACGGCTTGGTTTAAAGAGCTTTCTGCGCTATAAACGCCAGAGCATGGGTTTTTATTTTTCAAAATGCCTTAATTCTAAAACGCGTTTTATCGTGGCGAACTCAACGCCGTTTATTTCCTTGATTCCCTCCAAAACCCTCTTAACTTTAGCCAACTGTTTTTCAGCCTGCCTTTCGCCTAAAAACCCGTCCTTGCGCGTGGCGTGCGTGTGCCAAGAGTGAGTTCCTATGACTATGGGGTCGACTTTCCGTTCGACAGCCTTGCGCACTTGCGTTATATACTCGTCTTCGTTCCTTTCGCCTTCCATCAAAGGCCAGAGAAAGCCTTTTCGCTGCTTGCCTTGTTCGTCCAAATCCTGGTAAATCGCGATTCTCGGAAAGCCGTTGTCAAAGCTTATCCTGTCGCCGTAAAGAGAAGAGTCGTAAGCGCAATGCTTCTTGGCTAGTTCTAAGAGCTCCAGGTCGATTGAAAGGTACGGAGCCCGGAATCCCGGTTTTTCAACGCCGAACGCTTTCTTCAAAATCCCGAGCCCTTCCTTGAAAATCTCCTCGCGCTTTGCCAGTTCGATTTTCACGCCAGTTTTTATTCCAGCGAAGTCCTCGTGGTTCAATCCGTGAAACCCGATCTCGTGCCTTGCAAACAGCCTGCGCAAGTCTATTCTGCCGTTTAAAACTTCGGCTGTAGTGCCTTCGAAAAAGAACGTGGCCGGAATTTTCATTTCTTCCAAGAGCGGTAACAGCGCCTTGAGGCCGTTTTCGCTTGCAGTAAAAGACGGCTTGTCGAAGCCGAAAGTGGCCGCTTCGAGGGGATTGCCTGTAATCGCGTGCGACGAATCCCGTTCGGTGTCCACGCTGAAGACTACGAAAGCCATTTACAGCCCTTCTATCTTTTTCGCCGCTTCGAAAGTGTTTTGCAATAGCATTGCGATGGTCATCGGGCCCACGCCGCCCGGAACTGGCGTAATCCAAGACGCTTTCTCTTTCACACCGTCAAAATCGACGTCTCCGCAAAGCCTTCCGTCTGAAAGCTTGGTCGTCCCAACGTCGATTACCACCGCCCCTTGCTTGACCATTTCTTTCGTGACGAGTTTGGGTTTTCCTACTGCCGCGACAACAATGTCCGCCTTTTTCACTTCCTCGGCCAAGTTCGTGGTGCGCGAGTGGCATACGGTAACAGTGCAATTTTCTTGCAACAGCAGGATTGCAGTCGGTTTTCCGACGATGTTGCTCCTTCCTATGACAACCGCATGCTTTCCTTCGAGCTTTTCGCCCGTGGATTTGATGAGGTGGATCACCCCTCGGGGCGTGCACGGCACGAACGACGGGTTTCCTTGAATCAGTTTTCCCAAACTCACCGGGTGAAATCCGTCAACGTCCTTTTCCGGCGTTATTGCACTCAAAATCGCGTTTTCGTCTATTTGCGGCGGCAGCGGCAGTTGCACGAGAATCCCGTGGATTGCATTATCCTTATTCAATTCCGCCACTTTCTCGAGAAGCTGTTTTTGGGAAATGCTTTCGGGCAGGTGGATTTCGCGAGAGTAAAAACCGTACTTCTTGCAAGCCACGTTTTTCATTGAAACGTAGACTTTCGAGGCGGGATTGTCGCCGACGAGCACTGTTGCAAGTCCGGGTTTTTTCTTCCACCCGGCGATTTCGCCCGCGATTTTTTCCTTTATGCCTTCGGCAATTTTCTTTCCGTCGAGAATGCGTGCGGCCATGTTCATTCAACCTTCCACTTGTCTTCAAATCCTTCGAGATTGACTAAAACTTCGCTGCCCTTAATGTTAATCCTTTTTTCTGCAATTAATTCAATAGCTTTCGGCAGGATTTTGTGCTCTTGCCTGAGAATCCTTTCGCTCAAGGTTTCCTCACTGTCGCCTTCGAGAACCGGAACGTGCGCTTGCAGGATTGCCGGCCCCCCGTCCAATTGTTCTGTGACGAAATGCACTGTGCAGCCTGTTTCCTTCACTCCCGCTTCAAGCGCCTGCTTTTGCGGGTGCAATCCCGGGAACGAAGGCAAGAGCGAAGGGTGGATGTTGACAATCCTGCCCGCGAATTTTCTTGTGAACGAGGAGGGCGCGATGCGCATGAAACCCGCCATGACTACCAATTCCACCAGCCGTTTTTCCAACTCTCCGGCGATTTGCGAATAGTATTCTTCCTTGGTTTTGCCGTGAGGGTCGAGAAACAGCGCTTCGATAGAGCGTTTTCTCGCCAGCTCTAGCGCATTCGCGCTTTCCACGTCGCTTACGACGCAAGCGATTTGCGCGTTCAACGCGCCTTTCCCGATGCTGTCGATAATGCTCTGCAAATTGCTTCCTCGCCCCGAGGCGAGCACGGCTATGCGCAGCTTGTTCATTGCGTTTTCTCACTCTTTTCGCTGTCGGAAGAAGCGAGTTTTGCAATAGCGTAAATGAAGAAGACGGAAACGACTGTGACCAGCGCGGCGATTGCAATTTCCCAATACCAGCTTTCCGCCTGGGGAACGAAATGCTCTACCGTGTCTTTAATAGCCGTATTCCAGAACAAAGCTGCAGTGAAGCCGAATGCGGCGGTGACGAGGGTTAAAAGCTGCTTGCGGAATTCGCTCCTGAATTCCGCCCCGAACCGGTGCACCGACTCTTGAGTTCTTATGATAGCTTCAGTCTGTTTTTTCAACAGCGCCTCGATTTTTTTTGCGTCAGCCACAAACACCACCTTTTTTTTGAAGCGTTGAGTGCAGCGGGAATGCACGGATTGAGGAGAAAACGCGAATGCCAGAATCTTCGCCTTGGCTCCGCCTTGGTTCTCGCGAGCACTCTCTGCTTTGCTTAGAGTTGCTTCTTCCGACCTGGCTCGATTTGCAAGGCATAAAGTAACGCGAGGCAAAGCATCGACGCTGTACAAAGCCTTTGCACCCGCGTTTTCAACCCGCCTCGAGCGTTCGCCCGCCTCAAAGCAATTGGCGCACTTACTTGCGTAAGGAAGGGATGCTTAACCCCCTGGCTATCCCACTGCAATAAACTCTTGTTTTGGAGATTTAAATTGGCTACTAACCGGGGTGTCTGGCTTAGCTTATAGCGTTGGTGTAAAAGTTTTAAGAACGCGCATGTAGCTTGTTCCTAGATTCGGATTAAAGTGGCTTCTAAAGAAATTAATAAAATACGTTAAGTTCTCCTGTTGCTCTCTCTTGGTCCGTCTTTCTAATTCATCGACGGAAAGTTTGACTTGCGTTGTACCTCTACGACTAGCTATCAACATCGACCTGTCAATGCTGAGGGTAACCGTTTCATTACTGGCTTCTACGCTTAGAATTTTTGCGTCTGGTCTATCTGTGTCTTTCTTTAGATCCGATTCTGTGTATTCTTCCGGGTTTTTGAGATGTTTTCTAATTCCTGAAATTCTGGCAAACATCATCCTGTCCCCTTGGATTCGATCAATGATTCTATTAATTGTGCTTGAGGGAATTTGATAGACTTTTTGTCGGCGTATGTACATGATGCCCTTCTGCATTCCCGTAAGTTCTTGCAGTTCTGCTTCAGTCATGTTGCGTACCTTCTCCGATATATCATTTGCAAGAGCAATTAGGTGCGGCAAACTGCCTTTAAATTCTACTGCCGGCTGAGGCAAGTCGTGAATGCTTTGCGGATCCAAACGCGTAGCCAATCGCCATCTCTTTATGGCTTTATCGTCTTCATTCAAGACCTTGTCGATAAAGTTGAATGCCTCGGGATGGTCACTTCTCAAAGCCATAATTTTTTCAGATTTCCAAAGTTTCACTAGACTAAACCAGCGATGAACTTTATATATTTTCTGAGTTTAGCTTCTGTTGATCGCGTGCTTGATTATCTGCAAATTGCAGCTTTTGTGTTCTGAACACCACGCTTGGCATTGTTCCGCAATAGCCTTTTGCGCGTAAGCCAAGCCGCATTCGCCGCAAACGAAAACCGCTTTTCCCTTGCGCAAGCTTTTCTTGACCATCTTCCCTGCCTGAATCGTTACGCCGCCCTCGAATAATAATGTTTTAATATCCGCGCCCTAGTAATACAAACACGCTTTAACGCGCTCGTTTTTCGTTTTTCAGGAGAGGTGGGATTGATGGAAGATTTGGTCAAAGACGCTTTGAAAACCGGTTCTCGCAGCAGCACGAAATCGGACAGGCCAGAAGACTTTTTTGAAACCCCCAAAATCATGGTTATCGGCGCCGGAGGCGCTGGATGCAATTCCATCAACCGCCTGGGCCGCTCCGGGATAAAGGGAGCAGAGCTAGTCGCCATCAACACTGACAAGAACCACTTGACCATGATTACCGACAACGCGCGCAAGCTTTTGATCGGCTCTTCAATCACGCGAGGCTTGGGCGCAGGAGGCTATCCTGAAATCGGAGCTAAAGCGGCGGACGTTTCGCGCGACGCGCTCGAAAAGGTAATGGACCGAGCTGACCTAGTTTTCCTGACTTGCGGAATGGGCGGAGGAACTGGAACAGGCGCTTCTCCCGTCATTGCCGAGTTAGCGCGCAAGCAAGGCGCAATCGTCATTTCAATCGTAACCTATCCTTTTGCTCTCGAACGCGCGCGTTTGGAAAAGGCAGACAAGGGAATCGAGACGCTCAAAGAGCAAGTCGATACCCTCATCGTAATCGACAACAACCGGCTCGTCGAAATCGTCCCCAACCTGCCCATCGACCAGGCGTTCAACGTGGCTGACGAAGTCATCGCGCGGGCAGTGCGCGGGATTACCGAAACAATCACGACCCCCTCGCTCATCAACCTGGATTTCGC
Organism: Candidatus Norongarragalinales archaeon; assembly: GCA_035291125.1. GTDB lineage: Archaea > Micrarchaeota > Micrarchaeia > Norongarragalinales > Norongarragalinaceae > UBA10210. The sequence continues at coordinate 2,667 of DATDSY010000060.1, read as the reverse complement.
GGACGTCCGCGCTGTAATGACGAACGGCGGCGTGAGCATGATTGCAGTGGGAGAAGCTAAAGGCCCCAACCGCGTGGAAGATGTCGTTGAAAACACGCTGCACCACGCTTTGCTGGACGTTGACTACACCGGTGCAACAGGCGTAATGCTTCACATTACCGGCGGGGCCGACATGACTCTCGGCGAATGCAACCAAATCGGAGAAAAGCTCACTGAAAAAGTTGATCCGAACGCCACCGTGATTTGGGGCGCGAGAATCGACCCTAGCATGGAAGGAAAGATAGAGGCAATCGCCATCTTTACCGGCATTCAGTCCCCGTACGTGCTTGGAAAGAGCGTTCACGGCTCTGGGCACACGATGGGCGGTTCCAAGGGCGGACGGAAGTCAATCGAAAGCGAAGACATAGAATTCATCTGAGCTTCTTCGCTTTTCCATTTTTTTTTGTTTCAACGTAATAGCGAGAGCTTTGGGCATAAGAAAAAAGGTGTGGGTGGGATGGAGGTGGTGGGTTCCTCCATCCCGAACTGTGAAGGTGGGTTGAACTGCGCTCCAGCGCATCAAAAAGATTTTTGTTCATTTGCGCTTCGGCGGTTCACCAGCGTGAGTTCCTTACTTCGGAAAGAAAACCACTTTCTTTCCTGCCTGTTTCTTGTCGAGCAAGCCTGCTTTGAACAAATTATTCAGGCGCGCGCTTGCCCCGTTCGCGCCCTTGTAACTGAATTTCTTCTGCACTTCGTCTGCCGTGCACGCGCCCTTGCGCGCCACGAACTTGAGTATGTCCGCGTCCACTTCCGACACGAAATTCCTTCCTTCTTGCATAGAGGGTTGCGCTTGCTGCATCTTTTGTTCTATTCTTGAAATCCTTTCTTCCAGCTCGATGATTTTGTCGAGCTTGGCGTTGATCTCCTTGAGCACCAGGTTGAATGAAGTCTTTTCCTCTGCGACGCGCGAGAGCATGCTTCCCAAGAACACGGGGTCGGAATACTTGCGCTTCATCTCGTTGAATTCTTCCGAGACGACGCGAAACTCTTCCCCAGCTTCAGAAGACATTTTCCTGCCACTTCACAATGTTTTTAAGCAATACCCACGTTGTCTATTTCCCGCGCGGTCGTGAGCACGTCACGATTCCACTGCGATTAAGTCATGATGACATCATGACGATATTTAAAGCTTTCCCTTCCGGTAATCGTGCTTTTCTCGCTTTTACAGCATTCTCTTTTTAATTCCATTCACTTTGCTTATTGTGAGACGGTATTCCTATGGACTTCAAGCAGCATTTGATTCTCTTGCGCAACGCTTTCGAGAAAAGCAACATTCCAGAGCTCAAGCGCTTGAGCGGTGAGTTTGCCGGAGACGCGTTCATCCACTACCGCAAGGAAAACATCCAGCTGAGCATTATAGCGTACGCCTGCGCCAAGTTTCTCGAAAAGCCGTACGTCATAAGCGACCCGGCGTGGGCTGCATTCCGCAAAAGCATGCTTGCAGTTTTGGACAAGGCGATGGCGGACTGGAGCGCAGGAAAGCAAGCGCAGGCTTTCGCCAGCGTGGAAAAAGCGCTTTCGCTTATAGACCGCCTGGGTGAGGAATTGGGGCGTTTCGTCTTCGGGATTATAGAAAAGGCGAAGCTCAAGGCTGGCGCCGAGATTTACGCGCACGGCGCTTCGCTCGGCACTGCAGCTGAGTTGAGCGGCGCTGAAAAGAAAGAGCTTTCGTCCTACATTTCGGCGACTAGAATGCCGGAAAAGTACGTCACTAAAAGCGTGGCGCAAAGAATGCAGGATGCGAAAAAAATATTCTCGTGAGCTTAGTTCGGATTGTGATTTGAAAATATGGGAAAAACCATCGTTTGCGACAGCAGCAGCCTGATTTCCCTTTCGGAAACGTGCAATCTGGGCGTACTGTCGTTCCTGCAGGAAGACTTCAAGGCAGACTTCGTCATTCCAGCAGCGGTTGAAAACGAGATTGTGGAAAGGCCGAGCAAAGTCGGAAGGTTCAGTTATTCCGCGGCGAGAATAAGGCATTTGGTGAACGAAAGCGTGCTGCGCGTTGTCGCCAACCCGTCGGTAGCGGGAGAAGCTGAGCGAATAATGCAAAAAGCCAATTCGCTTTTCTACGCCGAAAAGCCCGAACGTCCTTTAAAAATTCTGCAGCAAGGCGAGGCAGAATGCCTGGCGCTGCTCGCGCCTTTGCAGTCGAAAGCCCTGCTTGTCGACGAAAAAACCACGCGCTTGCTCATGGAAGACCCGAAAAAGCTTTTTTCCCTGATGCAGTCAGAACACCCTCAAACGCGAGCGAACGAGAAAGCCCTTTTGGAATTTCAAAAGCAATTCGCCTTTCCCGCAATGCGTTCGACCGAACTCACGGCGTTCGCCGCCCAAAACGGGTTTTTCGGGTCCTACAACGCGGACGAAAACGAGGTTTTCCACGCTTCAATCTATGCACTGCGCTACGCCGGATGCGGCATTTCTCAAAAGGAAATTGACGACTACCAAAAAATGCGGGTTTAGGTGATGAAGAATGCAGGCTTTCGACTTGACCATGGAAATTAACGAAAACACTCCCGTTTTCCCTGGAGACCCCAAGCAGGAAATAAAGCAATTGGCAACAATCGCGAAAGACGGGTGGAATGAAAAGAGGCTGTCGTTCAACACCCACTTTTCCACTCA
>DATDSY010000059.1:0-13240 GCA_035291125.1 Candidatus Norongarragalinales archaeon | reverse complement strand
CGCCGGCAGCAAGGCCTACGCTCAACCCTGCAATGCCCGATTCGGCGAGTGGCGTGTCCATCACGCGTTTTTCCCCGTATTTTGCTAGCAATCCATCAGTAGCGCGGAAAACCCCGCCGTTAATGCCCACGTCTTCCCCCAAAACCACGACTGTAGGGTCGCGAGCCATTTCAACAGCGATTGCGTTCGTGATTGCCTGGATGACAGTCATTTTCGCCATTCTCAAATCCCCTCTCCCAAAAATTCTTGCAAGAGCTTTTCCTGCTCCTGCTGCTGCATGGGCTGTTCGCCCGCCCAAATGTTTTTCAGCAAATCGTGCGGGTTCAGCTGCTTCATCATTTCCTCCGCTTTTGCGACCGCCTCTTCTATCTTGGCGTTGTTGTCTTCGGAAACTTTCTTGGCGTAATCCTCGTTCCACAAGCCTTTCTTAGCCAAATATTTCTCGAAGCGCGGGAGCGGGTCTTTTTTGCGCCATTCGTCCACTTCGCTTTGCGGCCTGTAGCGTGTGGGGTCGTCGGCGGTGGTGTGCGGGCCGAAGCGGTACGTGAGGCATTCGATGAGCGTGGCGCCTTCGCCCTTGCGCGCGCGTTCGACCGCTTGGCTTGTGGCTCTGTATACCGCGAGAACGTCGTTCCCGTCAATTTGGATTCCCTCGATTCCGAACGCCAGCGCTTTTTGCGCCAGGGTTTTCGAAGCAGTCTGCAGTTTCAAAGGAACTGAAATCGCGTAATAGTTGTTTTGGCACAAAAACACTGTGGGGGTTTTGAACACTCCTGCAAAATTAAATGCTTCGAGCGCGTCGCCTTCGCTCGTCGCTCCGTCGCCGAAGAAAGGCATGGTCACGCCTTTCTTTCCCGTGTTTTTGAATGCCAAGCCCATTCCGGCTGCGTGGATCAAGTGGGTTGCAATCGCAATCGTGAGGGGGTAAATGTTTTTTTCCGTGCGCAGCCCTTCTTCGCTTCCCATCCAGTAGGCGAACATCCTTTCCAAAGGCATTCCCGCGCAAATCATCGCCCCGTGCTCGCGGTAGGTGGGGAAAATCCAGTCTGTGCTCATGTCGAGTGCAAATACACTGCCCACTTGGCAAGCTTCCTGTCCTTCCACTTGTGCAACAGTATAGCTCCGCCCTTGCCTCTGCAAATTGAACGCCTTTTTGTCGAAAGCGCGCGTCAAAACCATTTTCTCGTACATTTGCTTGAGGACGTCGCTGGAAAGCTTTGGCTCGAGAGAAGCGTCCGCATTTCCGTCCAAATCCATTATTTCCAGTTTCTTGATTTCAAAACCGATTTTCGTTTCAGGCACTTGCAACCACCATCCCTTTCGCTTCTTTCCCTATGCCGCCTTCGCTTTTCTGCACTACATGCGATTCAGCAGTTTTTTCTTTCAACGCTTTCACGAACAATTCTCCCGCCCGGTAAGAGCTTCTCACGAACGGCCCCGACGCGCAGTAGCGGAATCCTTTTTCCAGCGCCCTCTCTTTAAACCACTCGAATTTTTCTGGCGTGACGTATTCGAAGACCGGAAGCTCGCGTTCGGTCGGGCGCAGGTATTGGCCGAATGTGATGAAATCGCATTGCACGGAGCGCAAGTCGTCCATGGTCCGCAAGATGCTTTCGTCCTGCTCGCCCATTCCCAGCATTATCGAGCTTTTAGTGTAAATGCATGGATTCATTTTCTTGACGTTTTCCAGGACGCCGAGCGACTGCGCATAGCCTGCGCGCGAATCTCGCGCCACGCGCTGCAGTTCCTCTACTGTTTCAATGTTGTGCGCTATAACGTCCGGTTTGGCGTCAACGATCGTTTTCAAGCATTCCGAGTCTCCGCGAAAGTCCGGAATCAAGACTTCAACCAGCACGCCTTCGCAGTGCTTTTTTATCATTTGAATGCATTTGGCGAAGTGCGAAGCGCCTTGGTCGGGCAAATCATCGCGGTCTACGCTCGTAATCACCACGTAATCCAAGCCCCACTTGCGTATTGCCGAAGCGATTTTCCACGGCTCGAAAACGTCGAGAGGCTGGCCTTCGATTCCTTTCCCGACGCTGCAGAAATGGCATCCGCGCGTGCATACGCTTCCGAGCACCATGAACGTTGCAGTGCCACCGCTCCAGCATTCACTGGTGTTGGGGCAGTGGGCTTCTTCGCATACCGTGACTAGCCCTAGTTGCTTGAGCGTGGCTTTGATTGAACCGAATTTTTCTTTTGGAGGCCGGATTTTAAGCCACGCTGGTTTGCGTTCGGAAGGCGGGGTTTCCATCATCCTTTGTTGAAACAAACAAATCTTTTATTGGTTTTCTGCTTCGCCAATTGTCGTTTGAACCTTCAAGCCTCGTTTTTTATTCAGCAAGAAACACGTTCTTAGTGGTGGGGCAATAGTGGACTGGACTAAAATAATGGAGTGGGACGAGCTTCTGATAGCGGCTGGCGTGGGGCTCATGCTTTTCGACCAGTTCGAAATAGGATTTTGGGTTACGATTGTAGGCGTGTTCATGTTCCTTGCTACCGAAGGGTACTTGAATTTCTGACCTGCGCCTTCCTTGCTGGAGTTTAAAAACTTCTGGCGGGTTTTTTAACCAGTCTTCCGTAAGGCGTTTTGCATAAGGTGTGCGAAGGGGGATTTTGTTGGCTTATTTTGGGATTACCGAGACGCTCGTCCACGAGGCCAGCCTGGTTTTGAGCGCAATAGTGCTAGTGTTCTGGGTTTCGTACTCGGTGATTTTGTTCCACCAGCACAAGCGCGGGGTTGTGCGCAAAGACTGGCTAATGTCCATGGTTTTCTATATAGGCATAGGGCTGTTGGTTTTGGGCAATTTGCTTTTGGCGTTCAGCAAGCTGTACAACACCGCTTTCGGAGAGCGAGTTTCCGTAGCCCTAAACATGATTTCTATGCTCGTCTTCATTTTTGCCTTCTACGTGCGGATGAAACACTCGCTGGAAACTTCGCTGCATGCTGGCAGGAAGCGCAGGTAGGCCTGCCGATTGCCGATTAAAAAGGTTTTTAAATCCCCTTTGGCTTTATTATAAAGTCGAGCGTTTAGAGTAATCTCTCTATAAAGGTTTTGGGATGGATTCTGCCTTTACCCACTATTTGGTTCCAAAAATCGCGAAAATGGACGAAAAAGAGACTGTCGAACTATTGGAAAAAATGCATTGCACTAAGGAACAACTGCCGCTGATCACTTTTTCTGACGCGGGCTTGAAGGGAATTGAAGTGAGCGTGGGCGACGTAGTTAAGATAGCGCACGACGAGAAAAAGAAGGAATTCTACTACCGCATCGTAGTGGAAGACTAAATTTTTTTTTATTTAGCTTATTTAGCTATATAGAGCTTAACGCGTTCAAGGCGGCAAGCGCTTTTCTTGTGGGAACGCATTGTGAGGGGTTGTACAATGTTCAAGGAAGTTTCAAGCGCTTTTTTGAGGGAAAACAGCATCGTCGACCAGCACATCGAATCTTACATCAACTTTGTTGAGAGGACGATGCAGGAGATCGTCGACGCGCAAGCAGTCATCGAACCGCAAGTCGAGGGGCTGAGCGTGAAGCTCGGCAAAATCCGTGCAGAAAAGCCCATGGTGGTGGAAGGCGACGGGTCGCGAAGGCCTTTGTATCCTCTTGAAGCCCGGTTGCGCGATTTGAACTATTCCGCTCCTTTGTTTTTGGAAATGACGCAGGTCGTCAAGGGCATAGAAAAAAGGACTGAAGACGTGTATATCGGCGAGCTGCCCGTGATGCTCAAGTCGAAATTGTGTTATTTGCACGGCCGCAACGTGAAGGAACTGCAGCAGATGGGCGAGGATTCGCAGGATTCCGGCGGGTATTTCATAATCAACGGGACGGAAAAAACGCTGATGATTCTCGAGGATTTGGCTCCCAACCGCATTCTCGTTTCTAAGGAAAAGGAGACGGGCTTGGTGCAAGCCAAGATCTTTTCCACGCGTTCTGGCTTCCGCGGGCGGTGCACTGTAGACCGCACGAAAGAAGGGCTGCTGGGAGTGACAATGCCTTCTTACAACAAGCCCCTCGAACTGGTTTTGCTTTTGCGCGCGCTGGGGCTCGTCGATGCCGAGCGCATTGCTGATGCTTTCTCTTCCCAGCCTGAAGTCAAGAACGACGTCATGCTCAACTTGGAAGATGAAATTGAAATCAAGAGCAAGCGCGATGCGCTTGAAACCATCGGAAAGAGAGCTGCACCCGGCCAGCCAGTCGACTATCAAATCAAGAGGGCCGAGGTTTTGATTGACCGGTATTTGCTTCCTCACATCGGCATCGAAGAGAAAAACCGCTTGGCCAAGGCGTTTTTCTTGTGCAGGATGGCCGAGCGTGCGATTCTCGTCTCTTACAAGAAGCGCGCCGTGGACGACAAGGACCATTATTCGAACAAGCGCTTGAAGACTCCCGGAAAGCTCATGGAAGAAGTATTCCGGTACGCGTTCCAATTCCTGGTTAAAGACGTAGCATACCAGATGGAACGTGCTAACGTGCGCGGGCGGAGGATGACGATGTTCGCCATAGTGCGCCCTGACGCTTTGAGCGACCGCATCAAATACTCGATGGCGACCGGAAATTGGGTCGGCGGGTATACTGGTGTGTCGCAGCCTTTGGACAGGTATAATTTCATTTCTGCAGCCGCGTTCTTGAAGAGAGTGACGTCGCCTTTGGCGAAAAAGCACCCGCACTACAAGGCGCGAGACTTGCACGGCACCCATTGGGGCAGGCTCGACCCTAACGAAACGCCTGAAGGCCCGAACTGCGGGTTGGTGCGCAACCTTTCGCTTTACTCGGACATTACGGTCGGCGCCAAGACCGAGGAAGTGGAAAAGGTTTTGAGCAAGCTGGGCGTGTCGATGAACCTTTGAAGTTTTGAAAAAAAAGTTTGCAGGGAATTTTTGGATTCTGAAAAAGGGGTTGTTGTAAAATGAAGCGTGCTGGAGTTTTTGTAGACGGGAAATTCGTCGGCTTTTCGGAGCACGGCGGAAAACTGGTCCGAGACTTGCGTGAAATGCGCAGGAATGGTGACGTGGCTTCGCAAATCAACGTGGCTTTCTACGCAAGAACGAACGAAGTTTTCATCAACACCGACGAAGGGCGCGTGAGAAGGCCGTTGATAGTAGTCAAGAACGGCAAGCCCTTGCTTACCGCAGAGCACGTGGGGAAGGTCTCGAAGGGAGAGTTGCGCTGGAAAAACTTGGTCGAAGACGGCCTGATTGAATTTCTCGACGCGGAGGAAGAGGAAAACGCTTTTGTGGCTTTGAATCCAGAGAACGTGACTCCCGACAACACGCACTTGGAAATAGACCATTCGATAATCCTCGGTTTCGCGTCTTCCCAGCTTCCGTACCCTGAGTACAACATGGCTCCCAGGGTTTTGATGTCGGCACAGCACGCCAAGCAAAGCCTCGGGCTTTACGCTTCCAACTTCAATTTGCGCAGTGACACTCGCGCCCACGTTTTGTTCTATTCCCAGCAGCCGTTGCTTCAAACCCGAGCTTACCGCAACTTGCGCTTGAGCAACCGATCGTCAGGACAGAATCTGATCGTCGCAGTTCTTTCGTACAAGGGCTTCAACATGAACGACGCGGTCGTATTGAACAAAACCGGCGTAGACCGGGGGATGGGCCGGAGCGTTTTCATCCGCACTTACGGTGCAGTGGAAAGGCGTTATCCTGGCGGGCAGAAGGATTCGTTCGGAATTCCCGAAGAGTACGTACAAGGCTTTTTGGGGGAAGAAGCGTACGCGCATTTGGATGAAGACGGCTTCGCTTCGCCCGAGACTATAGTTAAAGGAAACTCGGTTCTCGTTGGAAAATCTTCGCCCCCGCGGTTTTTGAAGGAGATTTCCGCGTTGGAAATGGAGAGCGAACGCAGGCGGGAGTCGAGCGTTACAGTTCGAGGCAACGAGGAAGGCATTGTAGACGCGGTTATTCTCAGCGAGACGACGTCCGGAAACAAGATGGTTAAAGTGCGAGTGCGCAATACTAACGTTCCGGAAGTGGGCGACAAGTTCGCGTCCCGCCACGGGCAGAAGGGAGTCGTTTCCTTGCTCGTGCCTCAGGAAGACATGCCGTGCACAAAGGACGGCATTACCCCTGATTTGATTATCAACCCTCACGCCATTCCAGGGAGAATGACCGCGGGGCATTTGCTCGAAATGCTTGGCGGAAAGGCCAGTTCGCTGTCCGGAACCATAAAGGACGCTACAGCGTTTTCGGGAGACAAGCAGGCGGATTTCGAAAAGATTCTCTTGCAAAACGGCTTCGAGGCAGCGGGACAGGAAATTCTGTACGACGGGAAGACCGGCGAAAGGCTTTACGCGAAAATATTCATGGGCGTGATTTACTACCAGCGCTTGCACCACTTGGTTTCGCTGAAAATGCACGCGCGCTCGCGCGGTCCAGTGCAGATGCTCACCCACCAGCCTACCGAAGGCAGGGCCCGCGAAGGAGGCTTGCGTTTGGGTGAAATGGAAAGGGATTGTTTCATCGGCTACGGCGCCGCATCGCTTTTGAAAGAGCGAATGATGGATTCGAGCGACAAGACTGTCGAACTCGTCTGCGCGAATTGCGGTTCGCTGGCGTATACCGACCGCCAGAAAAACAAGAGCTATTGCGCTCTGTGCGAAAGCAGCGACATCCAGCCTGTGGAAATGAGTTACGCGTTCAAGCTTTTGCTGGATGAAATGAAGTCCATAGGCATATTTCCGAAATTGAAGTTGGGAGACAGGGCGTGAGGGTGGAAAAATGAAGGTTGTAAAAGCGATTGGTTTTTCGATATACTCTCCAGAGAACGTGCGCAAGATGAGCGCAGCCAAGACTACCGTTCCGGACACTTACGACGAAGACGGTTATCCTATCAACGGCGGCTTGGCCGACCAGCGGCTGGGCGTAGTGGACCCTGGCTTGAAGTGCCGCACGTGCGGCGGGAGAATGAAAGACTGCCCTGGCCATTCTGGGCACATTGAGCTCGTGCGTCCCGTTATTCACGTCGGGTTTGCCAAGCTGGTTTACAATTTGCTTAAGGCTACTTGCAGGAAATGCGGGCGTTTGATGCATTACGCTTCGCGCGTCGAGGAAGCCAAAAAATCTTTGGAGTGCCCCCATTGCGGAGAGAAGCAGAGGAAAGTGAAGTTTGTAAAGCCAACCTCATTTTACGAGGAAGACCGCAAGCTTTTCCCGAACGAAATCCGCGAGAGGCTGGAGCACATTCCGGACGAGGACTTGAGGACTTTGAGCATTGCCCTCCGCCCCGAGTGGGCCGTTCTCACCGTATTGATAGTCCCTCCCGTCACAGTGAGGCCTTCCATTACCCTCGAGACCGGGGAAAGGAGCGAAGACGATTTGACGCACAAGCTCGTGGACATCCTGCGCATCAACCAGCGTTTGGAAGAGAATATTGACGCGGGCGCGCCGCAGTTGATTATAGAAGACTTGTGGGAGTTGCTGCAATACCACGTTACAACTTATTATGATAATGAGACGTCGGGCATTCCGCCAGCGCGCCACCGTTCCGGACGCCAGCTCAAGACGCTGTTCCAGCGGTTGAAAGGAAAGGAAGGTCGCTTCCGCTACAACCTGAGCGGAAAGCGCGTGAACTTTTCAGCGAGAACAGTAATTTCCCCTGACCCTACGCTCGGAATAAACGAATTGGGCGTTCCCCAAGAGATAGCCAGGGAGCTTACGGTTCCCGTGAGCGTCACGCAATGGAATCTCGAAAGCGTCAAGGGAATGATCAAGGAGAAGGCAGATGCTATCAATTACGTCATCCGCCCGGACGGCAAGAGGAAGAAAATCACTGTTGCGAACATCGAGGAAGTTTTGACTGAGTTGACTCCCGGTTATACCATGGAAAGGCAGCTGATGGACGGGGACGTGGTGATATTCAACCGACAGCCTTCCCTGCACAGGGTTTCGATGCTGTGCCACGACGTGAGGGTTTTGCCTGGCAAAACCTTCCGCTTCAACGTTGCAAACTGCAATCCGTACAACGCAGACTTCGACGGGGACGAAATGAACATTCACGTGCCGCAGACCGAAGAGGCTCAGGCAGAGGCGGAATTGCTCATGAAAGTTCAGGACAATATTCTTTCCCCGCGCAACGGCAATCCGCTCATCACCCCAGACCTCGACCAGATTACCGGATTGTACCTGCTTTCGCTCGACGATTTCGTCGTCACGAAGAAGGAAGCGTGCAATTTGCTCAACGCTGCCCGCGTTTACTCTGAAGTAAGCAAAAGCATCGTGAACGGAAAGGAGATTTATTCTTCGATCCTGCCTGAAAAGTTTGACTGCGAGATTGAAAGCAAGGGCGGCAATAAGGTGCGCATCAAGAACGGAAAGCTTCAGGACGGGTTTTTGGACGCTCATGCAAACCGCGTTATCGTGCGCAAGATTTTCGACGAGTTCGGAAGCGACGAAGCGAGAAAGTACATCGACAAGGCGACCATGCTTTCGGTGGAATTGGCGTACCGCTACGGATTTTCGCTGAGCTTGAGGGACTATTACTTGCCTGAAAGCGCGATCGGGGAAATCACGAAGCTTTACGAGGAAGGGCGTGTGAAGCTCAACGAGCTCGTGAAGAAGTACAAGATGAAGAAACTCGAGCGTTTGCCAGGAAAGACGCTGAAGGAAACTCTCGAAGAGCAGGTAATGAACATAGTAGAATTGATCAGGTTCCACTGCTGGAGCATCGTCAAGGAAAAGATCGCTAAAACGCAGATTGAAATCAACGGCAGGATTTTCGAGCACAACGCTTCACTGCTCATGGCTTCGGCTGGAGTGAAAAACAAGCCCATCAACGTGGTGCAGATGACTGCGCTCGTCGGGCAGCAGGCTGTGAGAGGAAAAAGGCCTGCGGCCGGATTCAGGAAAAGGCTTTTGACGCACTTCAGGCGAGGGGATTTGGGCGACGCCGCCCGCGGTTTCGTGAAAAACAATTACAAGAGCGGGCTTAATGCCGTCGAGTATTTCTTCCACGCTGCAGGAGGAAGGGACAGCGTAGTCGACAAGGGCGTGAACCCCGCGAAGACGGGTTACATGCAAAGGCGTTTGATAAACGCGCTGCAGGATTTGATTGTAAAGGAAGACGCGAGCGTTCGCGACAGCGAAGGCAAGATTGTGCAGTTCAAGTACGGAGGGGACGGAATCGACCCGTCGACCGGCAAGCAAATCGCTTACGGCGAGCCAGTCGGCGTCATCGAAGCCCAGAGCATAGGCGAGCCTGGCACTCAAATGACTTTGAGGACTTTCCACTACGCAGGAGTAGCTTCGCTGGCGCAATTCGGTTTCACGCGCCTGGTGGAATTGGTGGACGCCCGGAAAGCTCCGAAGAAGCCGGTCATGGAAATATGCTTGAAGAAAAGCATTGCAGGCGATTTCGACAAGGTCAAGGAAATCGCGGCTCGCATCGAATCGGTGGTTTTGGAGGACGTGGCGGAGACGAACGAGAATTTCGACCGCAAGGCGATTACGATTACTCTGAATCCCCTGCTGCTGAAGGACAATGCAATCCGCGAGAAGGCGATTATCGACGAAGTCGAGAAAATCACGCCGAACTTCAAGCACGAAGGGCACGAAATCATAATCAAGACTAAGGAAGACTCCCTGAAGGCAGTGCGAAAATTGACCTTGCGATTCAAGGAACTGCATTTGGGCGGAGTGAAGGGAATCCGCAAGGCCATCATCGTCGAAAGGAAGACCGAGAACGGCGGGAAGGAGTACACCATTGCGACCGAAGGCTCTAACTTGGAAGACATTCTCAAGCTCGAGGAAGTGGATGCGCACCGCACGAGCACGAACGACATCATGGAAATCGGGCGCGTGCTAGGCATCGACGCAGCCCGCAATGCGATAATCCAGGAAATCAAGAAAGTCCTGGACGCGCAGGACTTGACTGTCGACGAGAGGCACATTATGCTCATCGCCGACGCCATGACTTTCCTTGGAGACGTGAAGAGCGTTGGGAGACACGGCTTGGCGGGGCAGAAGAAGAGCGTGCTCGCCCGCGCAGCTTTCGAAGAAACTGCGAAGCACTTGCTCAACGCGTGCATTTACGGCGAGGAAGACCCTCTGAAGGGAATAGCCGAGAACATCATCATCGGCCAGACTATTCCAGCGGGAACCGGAACCGTGCAACTTGAAATGAAGCTCGATTGAGCTTCTTCCCCCTTTTTTTCCCCTAGTTTTTTCGAAACCGCGAGTTTCGCAGCTGATGCACGGCATCGAAAATAGTTTCGTTTAAATACGGCTTGTTTTAATGGTATAAACAGTTTTTTCAACGGAGGGGGATTGGAAGATGGCTGCATCGTCGAGTTGCGTGTGCGGAATGCACTCGTGCGGAAAGTGTTCGCCCATGCTCTTGCTGTTCGGGATTTTGTTCCTGATATACAGCTTCGGGTTTTTCGGCGGTTACACGGGCAACTGGTACAATCCGTGGACAATTTTCGGCGTGTTTTTCGTCCTTTGGGGCGGCATGTCGATGATGAAATAAGTTCTTAGGGAGGGCTTTGTTTTTTTCAAAGCCCTTTTCTTCTTTTCCATCCTATTGTTTTAAACGATTAGTTTGGTGTTTTGTAAAATGTCTTTGCTGGGTTTAGAGCCGTGGATTGAAATCTTCTTGTGGTCGCTATTGTTTTCCATCGTGGCTTTCGCGGCAAACAAGACTCTCGGGCAGAGGGACAAGGTAAAGGCAATCCAGAAGGAAACGCAGGCGTACCAGAAGGAAATGCGAGACGCTATGGTTGCGAAAGACGATAAGAAGACCGCGGAATTGCAAAAGCGCGAGAAGGAAATGAACGAGAAGATGATGCAGATGCTTTTGCTGCCGTGGAAGGCGAGCATCGTTGTGCTTCCAATCGCGTGGGGTTTGATTGCATTCGCTTTCCCTTCGTTCTACAAAGGATTCGTGATTCTACTTCCTTTCGACATCCACTTGGGCGCAATCCTGTCGTGGACTTTCTACGAGAACATCTTCCGCACCGCATCTTACGGGACTACTGGATTCTTCATAGTATGCTCGATAGTTTTCGGGCTCGTGCTAGAGAAAATAGGAAACCAGTTTTGGCCGGCTAAAGCGCAGGCTTGAAGCCCGCGTTTTTTTTGCTATTTCTTAGCGCCTTCTTCGCGTGGCTAGCTGGGATAGCGAGGAAGATGCTGTTGCCGAAGAAGGGTCTTTTCCTTCGATGTACTTTTTCGTCAGGTCTTTTATCCTGCTTTCATAGTCTGCGATTAGCGTGCCTACCGCTTGCGCGCGCTTTTGATCGGTTTCTGCCGCCCTTTGCTTTTGAAGCTCGCTTATGCTGTAGTTCAACGCCCAGATTTTCGCTTCAGCCGTTTCGCGCAAATCTTGTTTGGTGACCATGGCCTTTATTTTCCATTCCCCTTTGTCGTCGAGAAACCCGTCGTTCAGCACTTGGTGGTAGTACAACAGCCTGGGATAACGCGTTTCCGGGCTTTCCTGTCCTATGAACCTCTTGCTGACAGCGATGTCTCGCGCGTCCGCCACGACGACTGACGGGTTTCTTGAGTTTCTAAGCGAAGTGCGGTAAGCGTCAATCCAATGGCCTCTTTTGTAAGCCTTGCCGTCTGTTGAAGTGAACATGTCGCCGTTCCTCGTTCCGCGAAAGACGAGCGTTTTCAGGATTTCCTCGTCTTTTTTGCTTACGCTGGCGCCTTTCCAGAATTCTTTCCCCTTGGTTTCTTTCAAGTGCCTTGCAACCATGAAGTCCATGATGTTGGTTGGCGTGATGTCATACTTGACGAACAGCGCATCCCAATAAACGTCGTTCTTTGCGTATTCTTCAAAAGCTTCCTTGAGAATTCCAGCCGTTGTTTTTATGTGTTCAGAATTTACGTCGTGGTAGAACGCCCTCAATTCATTGCTTGCGTCAAGCCCGCCGTATTCCGGGTTTGGAGAAATTCCTTTTTTGTCTTTGCCTACGAACGCAGCCCTCTTCAGAAACATGAATCCGTGGGCGTTGAATTCATCCGGGTTTTTGGATTGGGAGTCGATTTGCTTTATCACTTCGGGCTTTTGAACGAACCTGAAGTTTCGAGCGAAGTGTTCTCCAGCCAGCCAGTCTGGGTAAACCGCCATGACGCGCGCCAAATCCGCAGTTGCAGCGCAGTAACCGCGCAGCTTTCCCATTCCTTCATACTCTGCTTGCGGTTTGACTAAGAGCAAAGCGTCTTCGGGCTTGACGTGCGTTGTTTTATAGTTCGTAGCGACGGATTGAGCGTGGTTTTCTAATTTTTCAAGTTGAAGTGCAAACGGATTTGACGCTGGGTTAAATCCGTGTGTTGCTTCGGCAGGCGCTGCAGATAATCCGGGCAAGAGAGCTACTGCAGCAACGCTTGCTCTTGCAAGCCTTTTTCCCGAGGCTGAAAGTCTTGCCGCCATACCGGGCTTTGCTGTTTTTACAATTGTTTTCCGCGCCATCGAAAAACTATTTGACCACTCACCTTTAAAAAACTCTTTAGCCTTAAGAGTTTGTTGGGGCGAATGGATTCTAGGGACATAGCAAGCGGTTTAATCGCTTTGTTGTTTATCGTGGCGGTGGGCTATTATATCCTTCAGCCTCCCGCAGGGCAAAAGCCGGTTCCTTCAGCTTCGCCTTTGTTGTCTTCGCCCACTCCATTGCCTTCTCCGGCAAACTTGCAGTTGGAGTGCGACAAGAACCTGGCGGGGGCGTTCAATTTTTCAGACTCTGGAGAGTGTTACAAAATATCGTGCCCGCAAACGCGCGAGTATTGCCTAGGGTCGCTCAACAGAAACGAGGCGAATTGCGCCAAGGCTGGAAAATACGAAGACGATTGCTTTTCGTCGCTCGCGATTTTCTCGAGGAAAACTGCGTTGTGCGAAAAAATTTCCGACGAGGGTAAAAAGCGTTTTTGCCTTGCCGGAATTTCGCTCAACGCGTCGCTTTGTTTGGGCATCTCTTTCATCCCGTCAAGAGACGCCTGTTTTTCTGCTTTGGCCTTAAATGCGGACAACGCTTCGCTTTGCCAAAATATTGAAGATGAGAGAGTGAAAGAAGGTTGTTTGAACGTTTTAGGGTGAATATTGTTTTGAAGCCGTACTTTCTTTTGGTTCTGGCGTTTGCCGCAACGCTGTTTGTGTTATTGCCTTCCCCTGCAACAGCAGAGCCTTGCCAAAATTGCCCTCCCGAATGCCCCCCAGGGACGACTTACGTTGGCCCGCCAAACTGTTGCGCTTGGATACTCCCGTTGTGCTTGACCTGCGCCGAATTATCG
>DATDSY010000058.1:0-15544 GCA_035291125.1 Candidatus Norongarragalinales archaeon | reverse complement strand
GAAACCAATGGTTCGTGTGCAGAAGCACGCTTCTGCAACGTGTCGTAGAGCCCTGCTCTACGCACATCCTCCTCTCTACTCCTCTTCCTTTATTTTGGATTTTGCCCCGAGAACGTTTTCCTGGTAGTATTGCTTGAGCAGTTTTTGCAGTTCCCTGGTTTTCTTGAATTCCGTGCGCAAAAGCGTCCCGTCGACTTGCCTTACGGGCATGACGTTGAACTGCGTGCTCGTGAGAAAGCATTCGTCGTACTCGCCTATGCGCGCAAGCGGGATTTTCTCGAAACGCACTTCCATGCTTTGCCGCGCCAGCCCGACGACGATCTTGTGCACAATTCCTTCGAGGATTTCTTCCTTCGGCTGGGAGATTAGCGCGTTGCCTTTGATTGCGAAGAAATTGCTTCGCGTTCCCTCCCGGATATTCCCGTCGTTGTCGATGAGCAGCGCTTCGATCGCGTCTTGCGCTTTCGCGCGTTTCATCGCAAGAAAGCCCAACAGCAAGTCTTTGGTTTTTGCGGTTGGAATGCGCCTTTCTCCGCGGTACGAGACGGTTTTGACTCCTTTCGAGTAAGAGCTTTCGGGATAGTACGTTACTCCTGCAAGGGGAATGACGTAAAGCCTGGCGTTTGCGCCGCCGTCAGCATCGCCTATAAGCAAGAGCCTGAGCAGCGAGTCTGCCAGAGCATTTTCCTTTATCGTCCGTTCAATCCATCCGAGAACGTCTTTTTTTGTGAAGCTGTGCTCGAGCCCGATTGCTTGCGCGGATTCGAAAAGCCGGTCGACGTGGTACTCGGGGGAAAATGCTTTTCCGTTGATTACCTTGAGGGAAGAATAGACTGCAAAATCGTAGAAGTAGGCTTTGTCGGTGATGGGGATGACTGCGTCTTTTTCCTCGGCGAGAGTTCCGTTTATGCACACTTTCATGATGGAATCACTTTTACTGCGGATATTGTTGCGTGCATTTTTTTTCTGAATGTTATTTTTATTTCCCCAAACCCCGCCTTGGCGATTTGCTTTATTGCCTCTTTCTCCTTCATTATGCGGTCTGGCTTTTCGTCCTCTAAATCGTGCGCCATCCACGCGTTAATCAACCGTTTGTCTTTTAATTTTGCATATTGCTTGAATTGCCATTCGCGTATGGCTTTGCGTTTTTGTTTTTCGTCGGAAAGGTATTTGTCGGAATTGACGAACAAACCCCCTTTTTTGAGTATTCTGTAGGCTTCGAGTAAAAGCTTGAGCCTGTAGTTTTTTTCAAAGTTGTGAATTGTAAGCGCCGATGCCACTACGTCGCAACTGTCTGCTGGCGTTTCTTGCAGAATCCTTAGTGAATCTCCTTCCACTATTTTTAATCTTCCCTTTTCCGCATATTTTGCAAGATTGTGCCTTGCTTGCTCAATCATGCTTTTTTCATTGTCGATCGCTATAACCCGCACCCGCGGGTCGCTTTCTATGATTATAGTCGTAGTGCCGCCGGTACCGCAGCCGATTTCGATAACCCTGATGATTTTCTGAACGCGTTTTTTATAATGCTTTTTTATTTCGTTTCCGACTGCCTGCTGAAGCGTATCATAGTACGGGCATGCACGCTTGAATAGGGCATACTCTTTTCCTAGCCTGCCGGCGAACCTCTTTAGTTTCATTATGATCGCAAGTTCTTTTGCATTTTCGATTTGCTGGGCAGTCAAACCCTGTAGAACTGCAAGTGGGGGACTCCCTTGATTTTCTTCACGCTCACTTTCTTAACCCCGAACGCCTTTTGCGCTGCAGCAACCGCCTTTTCCCCGACGATGTTCACGTTCTCGGCGTTGCGCAAAAGCTCTATCGCCTCGATTTCGCTTATGGCATTGCCTTCGTAGAAAGAGCGGTATGCCTTCAAGTCGAGAACAACCTCTCCTTGGGAAAAAGTTTTCCCGAGAAGTTCGGTGTCGCATAATGCAACGATGGTCCGCTGGAATCCATAAACGATTCTAGTGTGCACTTTCGCGGTTATGCCTTTCCTCAAAAAGCATCACTTCTTTCCGTATTTCTTTAAATAGTCGTCCAAAAGCTCTTTCACTTGGTCGATGGTTGCGAACTCGAGCGGGTTTATAGTGTCGAGCAAAGCACGCAATTCCTTGATTTCCTGTTTCGTGGCGAACTTGCCTTCGTCGGACTGTGTTTTCGCCGCGCTTGCCCCGGCTCCTCCCTCTCGCGCCGTTTTCTCTATCTTCTCGTTGAGAGCAATGAGCGTGCGCCCCATTATCTCCTCGTTTTTCTCCATGTTCTTGAGCTTTTGCGCCATGAGGTTTATTTTAGAGTCCAAGGTCTGGAGCTCGGAATTCAGCGCTTCGATAGAGTCTTGCGGCCTCATTGGCCGTTGCGTAGGCATGTGTTTTTTCCACCTTTTGTTTAACAACGATTTTTGCTATTAAATACCCTTTGTTGCGCTCAAAAGAAATAAAACGACGCGAGCGGTAAAGTGTTTGAAGGAAAGGGAGATTGCTTTTGAAAAACAAGGACCGGAAAGGGACTCTAAATGCGTTTTTGCTTGACGCAGACCACGCGATAGTGGAAGGCGCGAGCGCAGTCCGCCTGATGCTCAAGCTCGAGAACGGCAAGACAATACGCTTGTACGATTCTTTCGAGCCTTACTTTCTCGTGCAGCCGCAAGCTCCTGACGAAAAGTCTTTGCAAGCGTGCAAGAAAAGCCTGGAGGGAATGCTGGCTTTCGGAAAGGCTGGAGAAGTCAAGACAAAGCGCGTGGAGGAAATGCAGCTTTCCTTCCGCAACAAGAAAATGCCTTTCCTGAAGGTATTCGCCTTCCGGGCGTCTGACGTTCCTTTGCTGCGCCACGCGGCAGAAAAGCATGGCGTGCCGTTCGAATTCGACATTCCCTACACGCGGCGCTATTTGCTCGACAAGCGGCTGCGCCCCAACGCATTGCACGAGATCGAACACGAGGGGATGCGCGTCAAGAAAATCAAGGCGCTTGACTCTCAGGGGGAAATGAAACTGCGCATGCTTTCGCTTGATATAGAAACTTACAATCCCGACGCCATGCCGAACGCAGAGAAAGACCCTGTTTTGATGATTGGGTTCGACGGCGAGGCGAAAGGCGTGTATTCGTACAAGAAAAAGTTTTCCAACGGTTTCACGAAAACCCTAGCTTCGGAAAAGGAGATGCTGGAAGCATTCTGCGCTTTGCTTCGCGAAAAGAAAATAGATTTGGTTTGCACTTACAACGGCGACCAGTTCGACTTGCCGTATTTGCAAAAGCGGGCGAAGCGCATCGGCGCGGACTTGCGGCTGGGCAGGGACAAGAACGAAGTCAAGACAAAGCGGTTGGGGCTGCGCGAGGTTTCCAAAATCTCGGGGCGCGTTCACTACGACGTTTTTCCCGTCGCCTCGTTCCTCAACTTCATCGGCACCATCAAAGTCGAGAGGCTGACGCTGGAGGAAGTTTACTTTACGGTTTTGGGCGGAAAAAAGCTGGGAGTGAAAAAACAGGACATCCACAAGATTTGGGATACGGGCTCGCAAAAAGAATTGGATTTTCTTGCAGAGTATTGCCTTACGGACGCAGTCGGGTGCATAGCCCTTGCAAAGCACTTTTTGCATTTGCATTTGGAGTTGGGAAAGCTAGTGCAAATGCCGCTGGTGGAAGTATCGCGTGCGACCGCCTCGCAGTTGGTTGAAACTTACTTGCTTTCAAAAGCGTTCGTGAGAGGCGAGCTGGCGCCAAACAAGCCTTCATCAGCCGACATTTACTCGCGCCAGTCGCCGGTTGAAGGGGCGTTCGTGAAAACGCCCGACGCAGGGTTGTACGAAAACATCGCGGTGCTCGACTTCCGGTCTCTGTACCCCTCGATAATAATTTCCCACAACATCGACGTTACCACGTTCGACTGCGACTGCTGCACCAAAAGTGAGGCTTTCGTTTCCCCTCAGGGTCATAAGTTCTGCAAGAAGCGCAAGGGAATAATTCCTGAAATGCTAGAGGAGATTTTGAAGGAGCGGGCGAGAATCAAGGCGCAAATGAAAAAATTCGATTCCGCTTCTGGAGAGTACAAGGCTTTGGACGCGAGGCAGTGGGGATTGAAAATCCTGGCGAACAGCACTTACGGCTATCTTTTGTACGCGCGCTCGCGGTGGTATTCGCGCGAGGGCGGAGAGGCTACGACCGCTTGGGGAAGGCATTACGTGCAGGACGTGCTGAAAAAAGCGGAGGAATTCGGCTTGAAGCCCCTCTATTCTGATACGGATTCGACTTTCCTGCTTTACGAAAGCAAGGACAAGGTTTTGGAGTTCCAGAAGCAGATCAACGCTTCGCTTCCAGAGGCCATGCAGCTGGAGCTGGAAGGGTTTTACCCGCGCGGGATTTTCGTTTCAAAGAAAACCAAGGGGGCGGAGGAAAAGGGCGCGAAGAAAAAATACGCTTTGATCGGCGAGAACGGCAAGATAAAGATACGGGGTTTTGAATTGGTGCGCAGGGACTGGAGCAAGATTGCGAGGGAAACGCAGCGAAAGGTTTTGGAAATAATGCTGAAGGAAGGGAACGTCGAGAAAGCGGTGGAGCTGGTGAAAAAAGTCGTTTTGGAGCTCAAGGAAGGCAAGGTTCCTCTTGAAGAGTGCGTGATATACACCCAGCTTCGCAAGAGCGCTTCTTCGTATGCAGTGCAGTCTCCAGAGTTGGGTGCAGTGGAACACGCCAAGAAGAATGGGCTGAGGGTTCCTCCGAACGCGGTAATAGGGTACGTTGTTACGAAAGAGGGGAAGGAAACGTCGAAAAGCAAGCAAAAGGTGTATCTGCAGGCTAGGATCATCGAACTAGCCAAAGATTACGACCCGGATTATTACGTTAACCACCAGGTTTTGCCGGCAGTGCTGCGAATTCTCGGGGCTCTGGGTTTCGACGAGGATTCGCTGAAAAACAAGGGAAAGCAAACGGGCCTGGCGGGCTGGTAGGCCGTGCGGAAGGCGCAGGGGAAACGGGAAATGCCCTTAAATACTCTGTCCGCATTCTTGTTTCAGGGGGATTGAAATGGCGAAAAACAACAAAAAGCCTTTCGTCGTCAGCAGGGTTTTGCTTCTGGTAATTGCGCTGGCGTTTCTCGGACTGTCGCTCGTTTTCCTTTCGTGGGTATTGCAGCTTTCTCCCGCGCAAACGCAGTCAGAATTCCAATCGGCCGTCCCTCCCGTAGGAAAGGTTTCCGCGGAAGTCTTGCCTGGTCCCACGCCGTCCTACACGCCACAGGCGTTGGAGTACTGCACTTCCCTTCCTTCCGAACTAAGGCTTGATTGCTTTGCGAAATCGCAAAACGCGCGTGCGGATGTTCCCTCTTCTCCGGCAGACGAGTGCGCGCAATTGCCTTCCGAACTGCAGGAAGAGTGCGCGGCCCAAGCGCAATAGCCTTTCAAGCGGTTTCTGCCCCTTGGATAAAATAGGCTGAAACAACCGAGTGGTTTTAAAACCCGCGTTCCGAATTTCTTTCTGGTGGTTTTCAAATGGAATTGGTGTTGGACAACAAGGTCGTTTTGTATATTGCAGTCGGCGCTCTAGTATTGTCGCTCGTTTTTCTGGGATGGGTTTTGACACTGCCTAACTCTCCGTTGGCGCCTGTCAACAACCAGCCTCCGGCAACCGGAATAGTCGCGGCTCAAGTGATAGTGCCGTCCCCGTCGCCGACAGTTGAAGCTACGACTGAAGCGGCTCCTTCTCCGTCAGCAGAAGCAAGCGCTGCGCCCAGTGCAAGCCCCTCGCCTTCGCAGTAAGCGCATTTTTATTTCCCTAGGGGCAAAAGATTTGTTTCCCTAAAGCGCGGCGTGAGTTTTCCGCGCGGGATATGTGGTGTTGAACAAAATGGTTTCTGAAGAAGAATTGAAGAGTTACTTGCAGGCTGCGCGCATTCACGCCGCCGCGGAAGAAGTGGCGCGGGGTGTGGTGAAGGAAGGCGCGGGAGTCTTGAGCGCGGCGGACGCGATTGAAAAAGAGATTGCCGAAGCCGGAGGAAAGCCCGCTTTTCCAGTCAACATTTCGTTCGACAGCGAAGCAGCACACAACACTCCTTTTGCTGGCGACGAACGGGTTTTCGCGAAGGAAGTAGTGAAAGTGGATATAGGCGTGCACGTGGAAGGGTGCATTATCGACGCCGGATTCACGATGGACTTGGGCGGAGAGAATGGAAAGCTAGTCGAGGCTAGCGAGCAGGCGTTGAAAGACGCTTTGAGCGTAATGCGCGCCGGAGTCAAGGCGAGGGACGTGGGCGCGGTGATAGAGAAAACCATCCGCTCGAAGGGATTCAAGCCTGTCGAAAACCTTACAGGGCATTTGCTAGAGCCGTACAACTTGCACGCTGGAATCGAAGTTCCGAACGTGGCGAAGGGCGGAGAGCACGTTTTCGAAGAGGGCGAGGTTTTCGCCGTAGAGCCGTTCGCTTCGACGGGCGCGGGCTTCGTTTCAGACAGCAATGTTCCGGCCGAAATTTTTTCGATAATTTCTTTGAAGAACGTGCGCATGCAGCGCAGCCGCGAGTTTTTGCACGGGGTTTTCGAGGAACGCCAGCTTTTGCCTTTCGCAAAACGCTGGTTTGCGGGCGAGAGCATGCTTGACTTTACGCTGCGAGATTTGGGAAAGCAAGGCGTGCTTCACGATTATCCGATTCTGGTTGACGAAGGGAAGGGGCTTGTCTCGCAGTCCGAATCCACCGTGATAATCGAAAAGGATTCCGTGAAAGTGCTCGTTTGATTTACTTTGCGCCGAGCAACGAAGCGATTACTGCCATGCGGACTGGCACTCCATTCGCCGCCTGCCTGAAGTACGCTGCCCTCGGGTCAGAATCTATTTCTTCCTCTATTTCTCCAACGCGGGGCAAGGGGTGCATTACTGCCGATTTCGGCTTCATTTTCGACAACAGCGTCTTGTCCACATGGTATAGCGCCTTGAGCTTTTGGTAATCGTCTTCAGGCGAAAGCCTTTCCTTCTGAAGGCGCGTTACATACAAGACGTCTAGATTGCCGATAACTTGGTTTACGTCCTCGCAAAATTCCACGCGCGAGCCTTTCGCTTCAGCTTTCTTCACGTACTCCTCAGGCATTTGCAGAGAAGGCGGGGCGATGCAAGTGAAGTTAGCGCCAAAGCGCGAGCCTCCCATTATGAGCGAATGCACTGTCCTACCGTACTTCAAATCGCCGTAAAACCCTATTTGCACGTCCAAGCGCCCGAGTTCTTTTTTTATCGTATACAAATCCAAGAGCGTTTGCGTGGGATGTTCTCCTTTTCCCTCGCCTCCGCTTATCACTGGTTTTGAAGAGTATTGAGCTGCGAGCGACAGCGAGTTAGGCTGCGAGTGGCGCATTGCGATTATGTCGGCGTAGCTTTCGATGATGCGGATGGTGTCCTGCAGGGTTTCTCCCTTAGAGACCGACGTTCCGCTGGTGTCAGAAAACCCTATCGCCCCGCCTCCCAAGCGCAGCATTGCAGTCTGGAAAGAGAATTGCGTCCGCGTGGAAGGCTCGAAAAAGAGCGTAGCGAGAACCTTGCCTTCGCAAAGCTTGTTAGGCTTTCCTATGATTCCCTCCATTTCCCCCGCGGTTTCCAGCACGTTTTGGACTTCCGCGTCGGTAAAGTCGTTTATGGAAACCAAATCCCGCCCTTTCAAAGAACCCATTTTTCACACCAACCCCACAAAGCAAATTGTTGGGTCAAGTTTTTATTTGAGTGTGTTTTTCTACTTTCATGCCACCGGACGGAAAACAGGCAAAAGCGAAAGAAACCAAGCAGGCGCAGCCAGCTTTGGCACCCCAGCCGCAAGAGCCAGTGCAAGAAGTTCGAAAGGAAATAGTAATTCCCCTGCGCATTACTGTGGGAAAGGAATTCAAGTCGAAACTCCCGTTTTTGCTTGGCTTGCTGTTGCTGTTCACTTTCGCGCTAATCATGTTTGACAAGAGCAACTTCAAGACCACCGACTTGAGCGATATGCAGCGCGTGCAGTACAACATGCCCAAGCTCTACAGCCTGTCGTTCATCCTGTTCATAATCCTGTTTTCCCTTTCCCTGGCTTTAGGCGTTTATTACGCGATAGGGCTAGGGTGGTTGAGCTCGCTGCTAGTGATTCCGGCGACGATTATCCCCTCGCTGATCCTAGGCTTGATTTTCTTCCCTTGGCTCACTTCCACTTTCCTTGCGCTGTCAGCCACGATTTCATTCACGGCAATCCTAGCGTCGTTCTGGCCGAAGTTTTCCATATCCCGCGCTTGGACCGCGTTGAGCATCGCCATGATTATTTTTTCTCTCTTGGCTTTCTTCGTGGTTTTCTACAAAGTCGCTGAAAACAAGGACGTTCACATTGACTTGTTCTTGAATTCGCTCGTCGCCCAGTCGCAAGGCGGGGGAGTGGGGAACATCGTGATTCCGGCTCAAGTGATTTCCTCTTCAGTCTCTAAAGACGACTTCTCTTCTTTCATAACGCAAAACGACGTGCGCGAGATTCTGCTGGCCAGCTATCCAAACTTCGCTTCGCTTTCAGACTCAGAGAAAGAGCTTGCGATCCAATCTTTCCATTCGAAAATCATAGAGCTCGGGTATAGCGCGTTCCAAAAGAATTCTGGGCTGGTTGCGCAAGCGCTGGGCAACTCGCTTTCGGCGCGTTTCGCGAGCGGCGCGGAGGCGCTGAAGCAGCAGATTTACCTTCTGCCGCAATTCAAGCTGATTTACGACCGCTATGCGCTGCTCACTGCCGCGATAGCCGCTCTCGTAGCGTCGTTCATCGCGCTCTTCATCCAACTGATTGCTCTAGGCTTCCTGTTCGCGCTGCACAAGCTGGCGCCCTCACACCCGTAAACGCCAGCAGCCTGTTTTTATTCACTGCCGAACAAAATCCTTGTTGGTGGGCCTTTAGTATAGCCTGGATAGAATGGTGGCTTCCGAAGCCGCAGACAGGGGTTCGAAAGCCAGGCGTGCAAAAAGAAACACTATTGTTTTTCTTTGGCGGCGCCCTCGCCTTTCTTTTTACAAAAAGAAAGGCAAGGCCGAACATCCCCTAAGGCCCGCTATTCTTCAACACCCTCCGACAGGCTTTTTTCTATCCCTTTTTTATCCTGCAACCGCCACTATTTACTTGTGGGCCCGTAGCTCAGCCTGGATAGAGCGACTGGCTTCGAATGCCGTCTAAAGAACCAAACTCTTTAGAAGCCGCTTGCAGAAGCAACCAGTAGGCCGCGCGTTCGAATCGAACAGCGTTTTGCGCTGTATAGCTCTTCGCTGTTCGCGAAGATCGCGCCGGGCTCGCTTTTTTTTGAAAAAGAGTGGAACGAAATGTTCTTGGCGTTTTTGTTTCTTGTGAGTTCCCTATACTCCGGCTTTCTTGCAGCCGGAAAACTAGAGATTCTCGATTCCAAGCTGAAAAAACTGGCGTTCGGGTTTCTCGCTTCTTTCTGCGTGCAAAGCGCTTTCATTCTTGCGTTGTCGTGGGCTTCTGGGGGGCTGCGCGAAGAATGGATTTTCCTTTCATCCGCGTTGTTCGCAGCCCTGTCGTTCAAGCTTTTCGGCGCAAGGAAAAGCAAAACGCGGGAGGCAACCGCGTCTGAAAGCGATTTTGTTGCACTAGCGTTCGCATTCCTGTTTTTGGCTTTGAACCTTCTTGCTGTCCTGCGCCCGACGCCTTCTGGCGTGGAAAGCGTGATAAGCGTGTGGGGCGACTACCCCCTGCATTTGGGCATCGCAAACTCTTTCGTTATGCGCGACAATTTCCCGCCGCAATACCCCGCTCTCGTGGGCGAGCCGCTGAAATACTCTTTCCTCTTCGACTTCGGCTCTGCAATCCTGATAAAAGGAGGTTTTGACGCGCGCTCTGCGTTCGTGATTCCAAACGCCCTAGTGTTTCTTGCGTTTGCGTTGGGAGTGGTTTTGCTTGCAGGGTTTTTCTCTCAAGGCAAACGAGCTCGTTTGGTCGTTTTGCTGGCGCTGCTGCTGTTTTTCTTTAACGGCAACTTCGGTTTGGGGCAGGCGGTGGAAGACGCGCTGGCGCAAAACAGCCTTTCTCCTTTGCTGCACCCTGCGCGCAATTACTCTAACGTGGATGAGAAGAACGTTGTGCTCATGAATTGGGTTTACTCTGTGCTCTTGCCAGCCCGCAGCGCGTTGCTCGGCCTTGCATTGTCCGTCTTCGTTTACGCGTTCTTGTTTTCAAGCGTTTTGAAAGGAGCGTGGCGCAGACGCGAGCTTTTTGCGGCAGGCGTTTTGACGGGCTTGATGCCTTTGGCGCACGCTCACTCTCTAATCGCCATAGCCTTCGTTTCCGGCTTCCTGTTTTTGCTTTCGAAAATGCGGCGAGAGTGGGTTTTCTTCATCGCTCCGGCTTTGCTGATTGGCTTGCCGCAAGTAGCGTGGCTTTCCTCGAAGCTTTTGCTGAAGCCCTATCCTGCGTGGCTGGCGGCTGAAAAAACTTTTTTCGGCGCAGTGGAGTTTTGGCTGAAGAACGGGTGGGCGGTGCTGCTGGGATTCATAGCCTGGGTTTTCTTCGCTTGGAAAAACAACGAGCGGAAGCTTTTGGCTTTCGCCATTCCCTTCGCGGCGCTGTTCGTTTTCGCGAACGTTTTCGTGCTCCAGCCGTGGGAGTGGGACAACATGAAAATCTTCATGCACTTTTTCCTTTTCGCCAGCATCGCAAGCGCGTTGTTCCTCGACTCGATTTTGAAGCGCAAGCACATGGTGAACAAGGCCGTGGTTTGCGCAATCGTTTTGCTTGCAATCGGTTCGGGCGTTTTAGCCGTGGAATGGACCGCGTGGGGAGACAACGCGCGCTACGAAACGTTTTCAAAAGAGGATTTCGCAATGGCCGCGTGGATTGAGAAAAACACTCCCGCTGATGCGTTGTTTTTGAGTTCGGGATTCCACCAAAATCCAGTGCCAGCGCTGGCTGGAAGGCAGATTGTAGCGGGGTATGAGGGTTGGCTGTGGAGCCACGGCTTGGATTACAAGCAGAAGGTGGAGGACGCGAAGCGGATGCTCTCGGAAGGCGATTGCGCTTTGATTAACGCGTATGGCGTTGACTTCGTTTTAGTGCGAAAGCCGTGGGAAGACCCTCTGCCTTTCGAAAACGCTTTTTTCAAGAAGGTTTACGAAGACCGGCGGGGCAATATCCTGTTCCAGTCGAAGTGCAGCGCGTAATTGCAGAGCCCGCTGAACGCATAAGCAGTCAAGACGACGAGCGGAACTTGCAGGAACACTATGAACCTGTCCATGAACACGCGCACGCCCACCAAATCGTTTTTGATGAACGCGATGCCGACGAGCGCCAGGGCGATGAGCAAAAGCTCCTTTTCCTTGGGGTTTGTAATGTTGTTAGCTGCCAGAGCAACCAAGCCCAACAAACTGCCTATCGTAAGCACCATGCCGTTTTTATCTAAAAACAAATTGAATTCAACTGAGTTTCCCTCGTGGTTTTGGAATTGTGCGATGCCGAAAACGTCGGCGTTTCCCGTTGCTATGAAATGCCATCCTACATACGCGATTAATGCCAGCGCCCAGCACAACAGCGCAGTCCAAGCCGCTCCTTGAGGCAAGGCTATTTTCCTAGTCCTGCCGAAGTCTGCCAGCACTTGCAGGAATGTGAAGGCGAACGCGCCGGCTGCGAGGAACGCAATGGTTTCCTGGTGGACCATTGCAATGACGAATGTCAAAATCAATGCGGTTTTCCGCTTGTCTGCAGCAATTGCGTAGAACGCGAATGGAAGCAAAGCGAGCCCCAGCCCTTGCGGCAGCGGGCGGATTGTGTAAATGAGCAGTTCTGCAGGAAGCGAGGCGAAGAACGCGGCCGCAAGTCCGGCGAAGTCTCCGAACAGCTCGCGAGCAAACAAAAAGAAGCCTATGGGAAGCATAACCGCGAAAAGCATTACCAAGAGCCGCACTGCAAAATCCATGCTTCCTACTGCAAAAGCGGTTCCGGCAAGCAAAATCCTGTATCCTGGGACGTACAGAGTTGGAATGCCTCCTCCGTAGGAATAATCGTTTTGAATCGGGTATTCTCCGTGGGCAATCATATGCTGGGCGAATGCAACGTGGAGGTTCGTGTTGCCGAAAGTAGGATAGTAAAACTCCTTCCAAACCATCGAGTGCGAGTATACGCTCGCGGCAATCGCTATTGCAAGCAATGCGTAAATCCAGCGTTTGTCCCCTTGCAAATCAATCATTTTGTTCCATCACTTTTTGACTTTGTAAATCCTGTGCCCGTTGTCGAAAACTTTTTCGAAATAACGCGCGTCTTCAAAAACCGTGTAATCGACTCCCTTCCAAGCGAAGCCAGGAAATAGTGCTCGGTCTGGCACCCACGCGTATTCGGCATTGTATTTCAAGGCTATGCCCCACGCTTGCTTGCTTGACTTGGCTTCGTAAAAATCGTATTGCATGTCGTGCATCCTTTGCACTACGTTGGGCACTATCGCCCAATCTCCGCCTTCCGTCCCTTCGCGCAGCACGCTCATCAAAAGCTCTCCGCCGAAAATGTCGCTCGCGAAGATAGTGCGTTCGGCAGTGTTGGCTTTAACCCAGTCGAGAGCCGCAACTTCGTTCTTGGAAACAACGGGGTTCATCCAAGGCTTTGCCTGGTTTAACGCCGATTCCAAGTCTTGGTTGGCGTAGTAGGCTACGGCAGCGAAAATGACCAGCACTGAAGCAATGCTGGCTAGTTGGCCAAAACGCATGTTATTCCTTTCAACCACTAAAAATTTAAGTGCTTTCACTCGCTTGTATTGCCATGGAAAAGCCCGCCAGAGTGTACGATTTGATTGCTGACCGGTGGAACGAGAAGCACTACAAAACCCGCTCTTGGATTCGTTTTTTCAGGCCGATGCTGAAGAAGGGTGATGTTGTCCTTGATGCGGGGTGCGGCAACGCCGTAAACGCCATTTCCTTCGCGCCTTTCTGCAAAAAAATCTATGCTGTCGACTTTTCACAGAAAATGGTTTTTTTCGCGAAGAAAAACGTGCGCAAGGCAAAGCTTTCGAAAAAAATCGCGGTGAGCAAGGCCGACGTGCTGGCGCTTCCGTTCAAGGATTCTTTTTTCGACGTTGCGGCGTATTTCGCCGTAGCCCACCATTTTTTCGGAAAACGCGATCTGCAAGCGCTTTTTTCAGAAATGAGCCGCGTTTTGAAGAAAAAAGGCATTGCTTTCGTAACCGTGCGAGGCGAAGCTTGGTCGCTTGAGGCCGCAAACAAAACCATGTTTTTCAATTACACTGCGAAAACCGGACGGGCGTTGCCCTTGATTTACAGTTTTCTCGGCAAGAAAACACTGGTTTCGGCAGCGTCGAAAAACCGCCTGGCGCTCCGAAAGTTTTTCTTCGAGCGTAAGGGCGTGCTTTGCAGGAAGAAGGAAGCGAGAAACCTTTGCCTGGTCCTGCAAAAGCTTTGAGCCGCTGCTATAGCACGCTCTTTATTTTCTCGAGGAGAAGCTCGAACTTTACAAACCCCGCGGCTTTGTTGAAATGCCCTGCGTTCGGAACGAAAATCAGTTTCGTCCCCAATTTGCTTGCCAGTTCCTTTCCATTCCCCAATGATACGTAAGGGTCGTTGTCCGAATGGAAAACGAAAAAATTCCGGCAATTGCGCTTGATTTTGGCCCAGTCGAACGGATTTCCTATGAACAGCTTGTCGCCATCGTAGTTTTTTATCGGCAGAACGCCTACCGGAGAAGCAACGAAAAACGCAGCCTTGATTCCCTTTTCCCGCCTTTCCAAAACGCGCAGCAGGAACGCGCCGCCCAAGCTGTGGCCGATTAGAATCGTGTCGGGAGTTATTTCTTTCTCGTATTTTTCCAATACTTCTAGCCAGTTTTCGAGGGTTTGGTTGTCTGGAGTGGGAAACTGGGGCACTAGCGTTTTGCATCCGATGGCTTCAAGCTGCTGTTTCAGCCACGGAAACCAGTTTTCTTCTGGATGCCCAGCCGTTCCATGAAAAATGAGTGCGTTGGTCATACGGCTCACCCGACGCTTAGTCACTTTTTCCTTAAAACTAGAAATAAGTGGTCTTGCTCGAACGGCTCGAGTTGGATTTCCTGCTCGATTTCAAACGCTTCTTCCAGGATTTTCTTGACTTTCGCGTACACGCGCATAGGCTCTTCGACGGAATTGATTGCGCGCGCCTTGATTGCTATGAGCGCGTAGCCGCCTTTCGAAAGAAAGCGGGCGTTTGCGTTCATGATTTCCGCCTGCTGGGGGTCGGCCACGTCTTCGAAAACGACGTCCATTTTCCCTATTTCCTCGTAACCCTCGGGCTTGCGCGCGTCTGCTAGAAAGGGAATCATGTTGCCGCGCTTTTCGCACACCGCAATCAAATCGCGCATTGCGATGGGTGCGACTTCAATGCAGTAAACTTCTCCTTTGCTTCCGACGATGTCGGCGACGAATGAAGGCGTGGCGCCGTGGGCTGCTCCGAGATAGAGGACTTTAGATTCTTTCGCGATGGGCATGTGCTTAATGCCTTTGGCTATCGCGGCGCAGAGCTTGCTTTGGTTGGGGTTCCACTCGCGGTATTCGCTTCCCTTGTCTTGCAAGAGTTTTTCCCCGTGCACCTTGAAGCCTTTGAGGGAATTGCGCGTGTAGAACAAGCCGTTTTGGGCGTAAACGCCCGGGAAAAGTTCTCTCATCCGGATTAACCTTCCTGGATTTCTTTAGCTCTCTTGAGTATTCTATTAACTCCCAAGTCCCTGGAGGCGCGGGTCCTGTAATCCCTTAGCGTATCTACTGACTCCCGCATTCCGCTTGTCTTTCCGTACTTGGTTGTGTTGGCTTTAAGCATTGCTTTAGCCTGTGTCATCGTAATCGGTTCGAAGTCGGCTTCCGTGAGATTTTGGAACGCATGGCGTCTCCAGCCTCTAACTAACTTTATTCCGTGCAAGGCGATGTTGTCGAGCGCCAAGTCCGCCCGGTGCTGCTTTGATTTGCGTGAACTGCCTTCGAGCAGCTTGTCCAACTCTTCCTGCGTAATGATGTTCGGCTTGATGACGCCGTGGTTTGGAATGATTCTCAAGTCCTTGAAGCGCGAAGGCAAAGCTTCCCTATCCCTGATTACGATGTTCAGCTTTACCTGATCGATTCGAGCATCGGAGTTTCTGCCTACTTTTCCCACGACGTAAGCCGCAACAAGGTTGTCCCCCAGCTCTAGTTTCAAATATTCGAGCGCCGAATGCGTGTGAGAGAGTGCAATAGACGACGCAATATGCATGTCTGCATGGTGCTGGATGTTTTCAGAACTCGGCTTTATCCTTCTTTTTTTCATATAGGCTATCTTGTCTTCAATTGGGTTAGCAAAACGCTCTAGCTCGGCCATTAATTCATCTCCTTTCAGCGCCTGCCCTTGTCAAAACGCTTGAAGGGTTTCTTGCCGAACGGCTTTCCGCCTTGGCCGCCCGAGCCGCCGTGGCCTCCGCTTCTGTTCCTGTCGAACGGGCGCCCGCCTCCACTAGGACGGTTGAACGGCTTGCCTCCGAAAGGCCTTCCGCCCCCGCCGCCAAACGGCCTTCTGCCTCCCCCGCCGAAACGCTTGCGCGGAAAACGGTCGTCTTCAATATCG
>DATDSY010000057.1:0-10645 GCA_035291125.1 Candidatus Norongarragalinales archaeon | reverse complement strand
GCAAGAATTGGGGGTGTTTTCAAGGCCGGTTTTTGCGGTTTCTGGCGGTTGAAACCATTCTCCGCCATTCTTTCGCCATTTTGAACAGGTAATTGTGAAAACTCTGCGACATTTCCAGCCTGTAAGGGCCTTTTTCACTCTCAGGATTCTTCCTGTGGCGCTCTATCATTCCCGCGTCGAGCAGCCGGGGCACGATCTTGTTGTACAAAGTCGCTTTAGAAACGCCCGTGCTCTCTACAAAGTCTCCCAACTGCATGTAATTGATTTCCCCGCCGTTCGCAATCATGAATTCTACGAGCTGCGTTGCAAATTTATGCTGTATTTCACGATAGCGTTTTGGGAATAGGAATTGCATCAAATCTTCGACGCGCCATTCTACGCCAAACTCGTCGAACGGATTTGTTTTCCCCAAAATTTCGTGGATTTTGGAATGGTCCGGAAGCCAAAATGCTTCCTCTGCAGGAATGCCTTTCGGAACTATTTTTTCCTTTCGCGATTCGTGGTATTTTTTCTGCGCATCTGTGAATTCTTTCGGTTCTTGCATGCACATCACTATGGTATTCTGTTTTTCTTCTTCGAGTGGGTTGAATCAAGCACGCAAATCCACTATAAAAAAATATCGATTGGGGACACCGTTTTTTTGTTTTCCCGCATTTGGCGTTTTCTAGAGGGAAAAAACGCGTTTAGGCCGGGGTTTGCCGGCATCTTTTGCGGTACAATATCGATTCGGTAAACTTGAATGCGTTTTGCGATCATGTGGGGTGGTGGTTTAGTTTACCGATTGGGTATGTGTGCGTTTTTCATAGTGCCTATTGCGACTTCCACTAAAAATGCGTATTGAATCGATGTGCTAGAGGAAAATGCCGAGGATCAGGCCGAGCAAGAGCAGGAAAAGCAATACCGCAATTTCGGTAACGTAATACGCTAAAATCGCCAGCACCAACGGTATCATGATCAAAACATTGCCGTCGATGCGCGTGAATGCAGCTATTTTATCGAGGTAAAAACCATAAATAGTCCCTAAGAAAAACAACATCATGCTGTAAGAAGTGAATTTCCGGACGGTCTCCGACACGGAGTCCAAAAGTTTTTGTATCGTATCTTCGAGCCAGCCCACTTGCAACCACTTTCCCGCTTTTTGTATTTGCGGCATTCCGCTTAATAACTTTCCTAAACCATTTCGTTCGTATTCGTAAGAACTAGAGTAAGCGTTTCACTTGTTTTTCATTTTTTCCTCGAAGATTTTCATTTTCTTTTCGCTTTTGCACCACAAAAACTCCCAGGCGTCGTCGGCGGAAACAAATTTCTTGTATTTCGCCTGGAGCTTTCCGGCCAAAACAACGATTTTCCTGAAAGTATTGTCGCTAACGCGGATGAGCTTACTCATTTGGTTTTTACCTCGGTAACATTGTTAACTAAATCCATTCAATAAACTTTATTTACACTCGTTTTTAACCCTTGCCGTGGATTCCGGCTTCCCGTAATGCCTGCCGTTTCATTAGAGCTTGCGGTTTCCGCAATTCCTGCCTCCTGATTTTATTTTTTTTCGAGTTCCGGGCTGCATTGTTCGTTTTTGCGCCATTATAGATCCGCAGAAACTGCGTTTTTCTTGTTATTTTTCGAAAAACCTGCCTATTCCTCCTGGTTCCATTGCGTTTTCGTTTTGTTTTCTATCTGGCCTAGGGTGGGGTTTTTCCTTTTTCTTCATTCACGATCGGAAAATCTTCCGCTAGCCTGCGGTTTTAGCCTTATTTTGCCTCTAGCACGCTTTTTTCTCCCTAGTTTTTGCTGTTTTTTGCGAAAACCTGCCTATGCCTAACGATTCGAGTGCCAAAACTACCGTAAAGTGCCCTCGGTTGCGAGGGGCAAAATTATTTTTCATCTGCCCGCAGGCCGTTCCTGCCTATTTTCGCCCGCATTTTGGAGAAAAACGGCCTTGGGCTGGTGCAGGTAGGAGATTTTTGGTTTGTTTTCGCGAAAACTGCCTAGTTCCTTCTTTTGCAGCGTTCGGAAAAGCCGTTTTTTCAATTTTTTTCTCAAAAAGTTGCCGTATTCCGAATTTTCAGCCATTCCTTTTTCACTCCGAAACTACGCGTGGTGTTTTCGCGAAATTTAAAACACTAAATAAGCGAATATCGGTAGTTTGGGGTGGGTCGTAGTGCGCTTGCAGAGGCACGCCGAGCGTTTTGCGTTATACCGCTGTGGCTTTTTTTATAGTTTTTCCGGAGAAAATCCGCGTGCTTCGAGGGAAATCGAGAGTTTTTTCGCCCTTTCGAACAGCGAATGTAAGAGCGGCACGAGCATGGGCATTAGTTTTCTTTCGCTTCCCCTCACGTTTTGCGCCATTCGCACTTTCTCTGCCTTGGCTTGAAGCAGCGGAACCGCTTCCAACGCAATCGTAAGCATGAACGCGTGCTTTTTGGGAAGGCCCAGTTGCATTAGCGCATCTCGCAAATCTCCTGGTTTGGTCGTAATGAGTAGTAGCCCCGCGAGCAAAAGCACGCCGGATACGTACGCCGCATTCAAAATCCCGTAGTAAACGCCGTTTTGCGGGCGGAAAACGATTTGCATCGCGAATGCGAAGAGCGCGAGTGCGGCGACGGCCTTCCATGCCGTGCGTTCCAACGGGGTTTTCGAGATTGCGTGGAGGAAAAGCGCGAATGGCAGGAGCAGGGCAGCGTATTCGAAGGGCAGGATTGCAGCTGCAAGCGTGAGGGTGAAGAAAGCCAGTATCTTGGTTTTTGCTTTTGCCTTATGAAGTGTGCTGTTGCCCGTTCTGTACTTGATCATTTCAATCTCCTCAGCCCGAACTCGCCCATGAGCTTGCTTTTGAGGATGGTTTTGCTTCCTTCGGCGGCAATCTTTCCCCCGTCAAGCACGAGTATTTTCGAAGCATTTGCATAAAGGAATTCGGGGTCGTGTTCGGCCACGATTATTGTTTTGCCTTGCTTGTTGAGCTTTTTGAGGATGGCGTAAACGTGCTTTGCGCTTTCGTAGTCGAGGCTTGCTATTGGTTCGTCCAAGACGATTATTGGCGTGTCCATCGCAATGGCAGTCGCGATTGCAAGTTTTTGTTTTTGCCCTTGCGAGAGCGTGGTCGGGTCTTGCTGCTGAAACCCTTCCAGCCCGACTGCCAGCAGTGCGTTTTCAACTCGTTTTTTTATTTTGTTTTCCCCGAGTTTCCTGAGCTTGAGGGCGAATGCTACTTCCTCGAATGCAGTGAGCGAGAAAATCTGGTCGTTGGGGTCTTGGAATACGTACGCGATGCGCGTGCTCATTTCCTGCACGCTTTTTTGCGATACATCCTTCCCTTCGACTAAAACATTGCCTTGAAAGCTTCCTTTCACGAGCTTTGGAACTATGCCGTTGAGTGCAAGCAAGAGCGTGGTTTTTCCGCAGCCGGTTTTGCCCATTATTCCTGCGAATTCGCCTTTGCAGACGCTGAAGCTAACGTTTTTGAGCACGTTTTTGGAAAAGCCGTCCTGCACGTAGGCAAAGCCTACGTTTTGGAGCTCGACCGCTTCAACCATTTCACTTCACTCCTGAAAAAAAGTCATTCTGCCGGCGCGTATTTCCCGGCAAAGCCGAGCTTGAACGCTATAATCCACGCGATGGCAAACTCGATAATGCCTTGCACTGCGTTCCAGAAGAATATTGCCGCATACCACGCCGTGCCTTTGCCGAAAAAGATGATGTTCTGGCTTTCTATGAATGCGATGAACTCGTGGGGTGGGATTTTGAAGAAAAGGGGCCCGGCAAAGTAGAGGTTGGCTATGACCATTGCAATTCCCCGCACAGCGAGTGCCAGCGCAAGCACTGCGATAACGTGGTGCGGTTTGGAAAACAATTCTACCGTTTCCTTCCCTTGCACGAACCAGCGGAGGAAGTACGCGGTGAGTGCGATGAGTACGACGGGCAAAAGACCGACCAGGTAAACGCCCCAGACGTTGCTTTGGCCCAGCACCGTCGCGAGGTTTGCGGTCGGATAAGCGAGCAGCGCAAACAGTGCCGTGAGTGCAAGAGTTCCTAAAAGGATTATTGCCACTGCCCTTTGCCACCCGATTTTTCCTTTCAGCGATATGGCGTAGAGAGCGGGAATGGCAATCATGGGAAGCGTGGCTGCAAACTTCATGATTGCGCCGATGTATCCCGTGGATGCAGTCAAGGCGATTGCGAGCGTGAGGACTATGACTACGTCCAACGCGGTTTTGAAGCCGAAAATGAAGAATGCGAGGAGAATCGGGACTGCAACCAAATCGACGGTCATTCCGAACCCGGTTTTGATGCCTATGAATTCGTTCGTCAACTGCAGCGCGATTGCCAACGCAGCCAGCAGCGAGGCGGCCACTAGCCTGTAGGTTTTCATAACAACACTTTGGCGCCCGGGTTTTAAGACTTTACTCGAAATAGGGTTTTTACTCAAAAACGGGTATGCCTTTTTTGGGATACGTTTTCTTGTCGTAGTATTTTGGGCGGAGTTTGCGGTCCAAGGCTAGCGCCTCGTTTTCCACGGTTTGGCTTCCCTTTTTTCCTTTCAACTGGCCTTGATTCACCAGTAGGTGCATGATTTCGTTAGCCTTTCCCCTGTGGACTTGCGGAAACCGCCCCGCAATTCCTTTTATGTTTGTCGCGTGCGTTCCGCTTCCTTTCACGTGGTTTGCAACCCTGAACAGTATGTCGTGCACGATGGCTTCTTCCAGCCGGGATGCAGGAATGCGCCGTTGCTTCAGCATTTTAGCGAGGGCGGTGTGGTCGGGGTACGTCATTTTCGCGTCGGCTGGTTTAAGCCTGTCTAGCAGCTGGTCGGGCGTTTCCGGTTTTTTTCTGCCGCCGCTTTCCTGTTGCCCTGTTTTTTCAAGCGGAGGTTTTTTCGGTTTTGTTGCCGCTGGTTCTTGCTTTCCGGCATTATTTCCGATGGCTTGGTCGTGGACTGTTTGCAGGAAACCGTGCGGGTCGTCACCCCCGTGTTCGTCAAGCATTTTCAGCGTTTGGCCTAGGCTTTGGATTTGCCTGCTGTCCAAGTGCAATACCAGGTTGGCCATTTTCCTCAGTTCGTCTTTTTTCATTCCGGGATAACGTTCTTTCAAGGCTGAAAATCCCCTGTCTTGGTAGTTTTCTTCATCCTTGTGCACTCCGGCTTCCTTGTTTTTCTCTCTCCAGAGTAGGCGCTCTATTTCTGCGACCGTTTTCGGTTCGTCGTCCAGCGCAAGCCATTTTACAGCGAGCGCCCGAGCTTTGTTGTCAGCACCCCTTTCTTCAAACAATTCGGCAAGCTCTTTTTCCGCAGCCAGTATGCGTTTTATGACGTCGTGAGTTTCGAGGTGCCAGTGGCTTTCGAGCTCGCCTGCAATCCGCATTTTTTCCTTTTCGCCCAGCTGGGCCTGGTGGGTTGAGAAAAAGTCTTCGAGGGCGGTGGCTTTCACCGAATAGCCCGTAAGCTGTCTCAGTGCGTTTTTGAAGTGCGCGTCTAGAACCGGCGCGTGGCCGGCTGGGTCGCGAGTCATGGTGACGGCCGACTCGCGCTTTTCAGTGTTGGCTAGGGCGTCCGTTGCATTCTGGATTGATTCGTATTCCATTATTTTTTTTAGCGCAAGTCCCATGCGTTCAGCCAGAATCCGGCTGACCTTGTCCGAGTCCTTGCTTGCCATGTATCCCCGAGACTTTTCCTGCAGTGCTTGCTTAAGGTTTTCCACGATTGTGGCGACTCGCTCGTCGTAACCGCGTTTGACCCAGCCATTCATTTCGGAGTATTTTATTGGCCGTGCAGCCTCGTAATCCGACCTGGCTTTTTGGTCTCCGGCGAGCCCCTGTTCCAAGAGCCTTGCGTGTTCGCTCATGCAGTTCCCTCGGCATCTACCGTGACCTTTACCGTCGCCCTTTCCTTAAGGCCGAGTTTTTTTCTCAAGAATACCGGGGCTATTACTTCAAGCGTCGCGGAATCGTGGTGCGTTCGATCGGGAATTATTACCGCGCCATTAGCTTTTTCTCCTCGTCCAATTATCTTCGCTTTGAAGCACTTCGCCCCGCCGAAAAACCTGCCTTGGCTTTTGAAGCCGTTTATTTTCACTCCTTCTGCGGCTTGGAGCTTGCGGTTGTTTTCCAAATCAGTTTTTCCAGTAACGCGCAAGTTGAGGGTGCCGGGATAGGGCGTAAAACCGAGTTTTTTTTCAATCTGCTTTTTGTACCCGTCGAGGGACATGTAGTACGCGCCTTCTCCCAAGCCTTTTACGACCGTTCCCTGAATTTCAGTTTTTCCTGCAGCTTCCGCGGCTTTTTCGGTTGCATTTTTGAGCGTAGCCATGGTTTTGTTCGCTTCCTGCGTGAGCCTGTATTCAGCCTGGGTTTTTTCAACCATGCCTTCCTTCTGCAGTTGTGAAAGCCAGCGCGAGGCGGTTTGCTGCGACACGCCGAGCTCTGCAGCAAGCTGGATTGTAGTTTTTTTGCCGGGGTTTTGAGCAATGTTTAAGAGAAGGTTTAAGGGCGTCGGTTTCATCAATTTATTTCGCATACTCATGTTTTTAGGCGTTTTTGAAGGCGGTTAGAGTGGTGCATCTTCATCCTGAAGTTTTGAAGGTCGCCAAGGCAAAGGGTTTTGCAGATTTCACCGACATACAGAAGAAAGCCATTCCGGTGATAGCGGAAGGCAATGATGTTCTTGTGATAGCCGCGACTGGCTTCGGGAAAACCGAGTGCGCCGTGCTTCCGATTCTTTCCAAGCTCGTCGAAATGCAGGAGAAGGAAAAGCTCGAGGGAATCCAGTGCATTTACATAACGCCCTTGCGTGCTCTGAATAGGGACATGCTCGAGCGCCTGACGTTCTGGTGCAAAATTCTTGGGATTACTCTCGCAGTAAGGCATGGCGACACGAAGCAGAGTGAGAGGCAAAGGCAGTTGGTCGAGCCGCCCGTTTTTCTCATCACTACGCCGGAAACGTTCCAGGCGGTTTTAGTTTCCCCACGGTTTTCGCTGTTCCTGAAAAACGCAAAGTGGGTTGTGGTTGATGAAGTTCATGAGCTGGCAGATTCGAAGCGCGGGGTGCAGCTTTCGGTCGGCCTTGCGAGGCTACGCGAATTTTCCCCTTCATTCCAGACCATAGGGTTGAGCGCTACTGTGGGGAACGCGGAGGAAACCGCGTCTTTCCTCTCGAAAAACTCCGTTGTGTTGAAGGACGATATCGCGCGGAAACTGCATTTGAGCGTTGAAATGCCCGAAACGCCCGTAGGCGCGGAAAAGCTGATTGAAGGGATTGCCGGAGAAACCGTTTCCAAGATAGAGAGAATCAAAGAACTCGTGGAGTCGCACAACAAGACGCTGATTTTCGTCAACACCCGTTATACTGCCGAGAGCCTGGCGAATTTGCTTTTCAAAATCCCGGGTTTCAGCGACAAAATCGCGGTCCACCATTCTTCGCTTTCCAAGGAATCGCGCATTGAAGTCGAGCAGGAATTCAAGAATCCCAAGGGAAAGCTCAAAGCCATAGTTTGCACTTCAAGCTTGGAGCTCGGGATAGACGTCGGTGCGATTGATTTGGTGATTCAATACGTTTCCCCGCGGCAAGTAAGCCGCCTCATCCAACGCATTGGGAGAAGCGGGCACAGGGCGGGTTTGATTCCCAAAGGGGTTTTGATTGCGTCTTCGCCGTTGGATGCGCTGGAGTCGCTTGCCGTCTCGGAAAAAGCCATCGCCCGTGAGATAGAACCCCTTTCCATTCCTCGCAATTCTTTGGACGTTTTGGCGCACCAAATCGCAGGCATTGTTCTCGATAAAAAGAAGACGAGCGTCGGCGAAGCTTACTCGATCTGCAAAAGGGCTTTTCCGTACTGGAATCTAGATTTGAACGTTTTTCTCGGCGTGGTGAAACTCTTGGCGCAATTGCGCATCGTGGCGTTCGACGGAGTTGAGCTTCAGGAAATGAAGCGCACGCGCCTGTACTATTACCAAAACCTTTCGAGCATTCCTGACGAAAAGCGGTTTTGGATTAAGGATGCGGCTTCGCGCAAGAACGTGGGCGTGTTGGACGAGGCTTTCGTTTCCGAATACTTGCAGGAAGGGCGGATTTTCATCACCCGCGGGAAGGCGTGGAAGGTTTTAAGCGTCGGGGAGAAGGAAATCGCGGTTGAGCAGAGCGGCGACATTACCGCAGCAGTTCCGGATTGGGTTGGTGAAGAGATTCCGGTCCCTCCAGAAATAAGCGGGAGCGTGGCAGGGTTTTTCTCTTCGAAAATACTGGCGGAAAAGGATTTGGCAGCAAAGCTTGATTCGTTCATTGAAGAGCAGGCGAAGCACTTCGTTCCTTCTGCGAATGAAATCGTTTTGGAAAAGCGGGAGAACCTTGTTTTGGTTCATTGTTTCAAGGGAAATAAAATCAACGAGACGATTGCAAAGGTGATTGCGCCCTTGCTTTCCAAGGGTTTTGCGGTCCGCACTAAGGCGAACGCTTACGGCATTTTGCTTGAATTCCCGCCAAGGCAGAACGTAGAGTTGGACAAGATAGCGTTGCTGCTGGCGCAGGTGGGCGGGGAGAAAGTGCAGCAGGTTTTGGCGGCGGTGCTTCCGCAGTCGAGCTTGTTTGCAGTAAAGTTTTCTCACGTCGGAAAGCGTTTTGGCTTCATACGCCGGGATGCAGAATACCGGAGCGTTAGCCTGAAACGCATCGTGAAAAGCCTTGAGGCGGATTCGCCGTTGTTGCGCGAGGTTTTCAACGAGCTTTACTCGGAAAAGCTGGACGTTTTGGGCGCAGCGAACGTTTTCACCGACTTGGCATTCGGGAAAATGAAAATCAAGACTGTCGAGAGCGAAGGAGGCTGGTCGCCTTTGGCCGCCGAATTCCTGTCTTTCGGAGGTTTCAGCGAGCTGTTCATTCCAGCCGAGCCCACGGAAAAAATTCTGGCCGCCTTCAAGGCCGAGCTGCTCGAGAAAACGCTGCGCTTGAAGTGCGCTTTCTGCGGGAAGACTTCGTTCAAAAAACTGGAGTTGGCTGGAGTAGTGTATTGTCCGTACTGCCGTTCGCAGCGGTTGTTTCCAGCGGAAGAGGGGCTGAAGGGCGAGCGGATGAAGAACGAAGCCCAAACCATAGGGACGCTCGTGGCTACGTTTGGAATGAGGGCGTTGATAGCGTTAAGCACTTATGGCGTCGGGCCCGGAAGGGCAGGCGGCATCCTAGGGAAAATGCAGAAGACGGACGAGGAGTTCTTCAGGGATTTGCTGGAAGCGCAGAAGACGTTCATACGCACGAAAAAGTACTGGCGGACCTAGTGGCACCCAAACAATTAAATATGTGTAAACACAGTTTTATGTGAGGTGGTGGAATGCCCAAGAACATAACCTTATCTGTTGCCGACGAGACTCATGAAAAAATGAAAGAGCATCCTGAGATGCGTTGGAGCGAGATAGCGCGGAAGGCTATTGAAGAGCGGCTTGAGTTATTGGACGCGATAGACGAAATTTCGTCCAAAAGTAGGCTGACGGAAAAAGATGCTTTCGAACTGGCGGATAAAGTGAAGCGCGGCATGGCTAAACGCCACAAGTTGGTTTGATGAAACTGGTTGTAGACGCCAACATAGTGTTTTCTGCGATAGTGCGTTCTTCTAGAACGAGAGAATTGCTTTTTTATCCTTCCTTGGAGCTTTACTCGCCGGAATCCCTGTTTGAAGAGTTGGAGGAGCATAAGCCCGAAATTCTCCAAAAGTCGGGGCTGCAGGAAAAGGAATTTTACGTTTTTTTGAGCGCGTTTCGGAAAATCATTGAGGTGGTTCCTAAAACCGCATACTCCGAGTACCTGACGGAAGCAGGTGCGGTTATCGACGACATTGACGATTTGCCTTTCGCGGCGTTGGCTATCGCCTTGAGCGCGCATAAAGGCAAGCTTGGCGGCGGAGACTGCGGCATTTGGAGCGGCGACAAGGATTTCTTGAGAAAAGAAGGCGAGCTTTTTCGAAAGTTTGGAGTGAAAGTTTTCACCACCCAACGCCTCTTTGAACTAATGAAAAAATAGCGCTTGTTTAGCGTTCAACCTTTGAGTAAAAACTCGTAATCTTCTTCCGTCGGAGGAGCTTTCTCCTCGATTTTCTTTTCCTTCACCGCGATTATTTTCGGTTTTTTTTCCATTTCAAACAATCCTCGGCCTGCTCGGCTTTGCAGAGGCAAAGCCGTTTTCTTCGAACCATTTCGCCGCCTGTTTGTTCAACGGGTCTTTCGGGTTCGGGTTGGCGAGCAGATGCTGCAATGCTTTCGTTACTCCCGCGACGCTCGTGCTCTCGCTCCAGTCGTTGACCAGTTGAATGCAAACGCGTCCGTCGTCCTCGCGGATGTTCGGGTGGTAGATTGGCGAAAGCCAATACACTTCCACGCTTCCCGGGTAGGGAAACTCTCGCAATAGAATTATCTGCACTTTGTGGGCGTCTTGCTCGAAAACCCTGTCGCCTTGCTTGGCGTAGCCTTTGCCGTGCAGGCTGACTGTATACTCCGTCTTTTCGGCGTTCACTTCGAACTTGTAGGCGCTCGAGCGCATTTCGTCGTACTCGCTTTCTAGCCTGCGTTTCCAAATGTTTTCGGGCAAGAATGCCATTGGGT
Organism: Candidatus Norongarragalinales archaeon; assembly: GCA_035291125.1. Classification (GTDB taxonomy): domain Archaea; phylum Micrarchaeota; class Micrarchaeia; order Norongarragalinales; family Norongarragalinaceae; genus UBA10210. The sequence continues at coordinate 73 of DATDSY010000057.1, read as the reverse complement.
TGCACCTTCTTTCATTGGGAGGATGCATGATTATAGTTATTGCCTTTTAGCGAAAAACGGGTGCGTTGAAAGT
>DATDSY010000056.1:0-6215 GCA_035291125.1 Candidatus Norongarragalinales archaeon | reverse complement strand
TTTTCTACTGGAATTGAAATATAACCTACGAAGCCAACGAACTGGTCAAAAACAGTTTGTTCGTCGGAAGTAAAATTATCGTTGGAATAATTCAATTGTACCAGGCGCATGTTGTCGCTTCTGATAGTTATTTCTGAAACGTTGTACGAATAAGTGTCGTTTAAGTCCACGGCAATCCAATTCGCGTATGATATTTCATTACCGTCTCTAGCAGTCCAGCGAGTCACGTTCGTATTGTCAAAAGCATACTCGCAAATATCTGCGCCCAAGGTATTGTTTGCCCAACAAGGCTTAAATAAAGCGAAATCAGTCAAAGCATTAGCAAAAGACGCTAAGAAAAGGGCGCTAAGAAGCATACCGAAAAGATAACGCATAAGTGCTAGTACATGTGAATCCTTTTTAAAAGTTGGTACTGGAAGCTTTTGAATTGGGGGTTTGTTGAGGGCACATGCTTTTAGCCTTGTTTTTCATTGCTTCGGCGATATTGCTAGGGTGGGTGCTAGCAAAGCAATTCGCGTTCTTGGATTCTTTTTTGAAGAAAACCGCATTCGCGATTTTCGCAGGCTTGTTCTTTTCAACCTGGCTGACGCTGGGTCTATACTGGTGGATTTTCAACGGCTTGACGCAAGCCACAATCCTCGCCGCAGGCATATCCTCCCTCGCCGCCGCATCCTTACTCCAGCACTTTTTCAAAGCAAAACCACGCGCTTTGCGCGCTGAAACGAAAACAGCAGCTTGGACTATATGCGTAATTTTTATTGTTGCGGCAGCGCTGGCGGCGGCAAGCGCGTTCCGCATTGAGGCTAACGGAAGCTTGCGTGCAACCATTACGGTTGCACTCGACTTGCCTGCGCACCTTGCACTCGCAAATTCATTTGCTCTAGGCGAAAACCACCCGCCGGCATATCCCTTCATTTCGAGCGCACCGCTCGTATACCCGTTCCTATCCGATTTTCTCACGGCAACACTGGTCGTCGGGGGACTTGGGCTCCGGGCAGCGTTCCTGCTGCCGAGCATCTTGCTATTTCTCCCGCTGATCGCATTCGCGTTTTTTTTCGCCCGAGAGTTCGCCGGAAAAGACTTGGCAGCCGCCTTTGCCGCAATCTTGTTTTTCTTCAACGGAGGCGCGGGAGCCTTGAAACTGATCACGGATTTGCTGGGAGGAAATTTGAGGGCGTTGCTCAACAGCGATTACACGGTCATTCCCCAAAGTGGATTGTACTTGATGAATTCATTCAGGCTGTGGGTCCTTCCGCAGCGCGGGGCGGTAATCGGCCTTGCAGCCGCGCTTCTAGTGCTCTGGATTTTATACCGGTTTATTTCAAAAAAAGCGGACAAAAAAGAGCTCCTGCTTGCAGGCGTGATTAGCGGGCTTCTGCCTTTGGCTCACGCTCACAGTTTTATTGCAATCGCAATAGTTTCGTTCTACTTGATTCTAACTCAGAGGCAAAAAGAATGGGCTTGGTTTTTCATACCAATGGCAGCACTTGCACTTCCCCAAGCGCTATGGATGGCTCAAGAAATCACGCCCGGGTTTGCAGGTATTTATGTTGGTTGGATGGAAGAAAATGCAGGCAAAAACTTGCTTGAAATCGCATTGTTCTGGGCAAAGAACTTTCCCATAGCAATAATCCTCGCCATACCGGCTTATTTCCTGCTGGACAAAAACCAAAAGGCGTTCGTCACGCCGTTCGCGCTGCTTTTCCTCGCTGCAAACTTAATCCGCTTCCAGCCGCAACCGTGGGACAACTTCAAAATAATCCTTTTTCCCATGCTTGTGTTTCTCCTGCTTGCCGCAATTGCCTTGGAAAAAGCATGGAATTACTGGAAAAACGGGGCAAGGCATTACGCTGGAGCAGTTTTAGTAATAACCGTGATGTTTTTTTCCATCGCAGCTGGAGTCCAAGCTGCGGCGTGGGCAGGGCTGCCTAACTCCCGCTACCAAGTGTTTTCCGCAAGTGAATTTCAAGTTGCAGAGTGGATAAAAACAAATACACAGCCGGAAGCGGTCTTCCTCACTGGCGGCGAAAACAATAATCTAGTAGTATCCCTTGCAGGCAGGCGCACGCTGCTGGGGCTAACGAGCGTGCTGAAAACGCACGGAATAGGCTATGCAAGAGAAGCTGAAGCCGTCGTCCGAATGTATCAAAATCCCGCTTGTGCGGATTTTAAAGCATTCAAGGTGAACTACGTGTTCGTCGGCGAGGAAGAGCTTAAACTCTCACCGAACACTGAAGCCTATGACAGCAGATTCAAGAAACTATACGATAAAACGTTTGAAGAGAAAAACTACAGGATATACGAAGTTGAATGTTAAACCCTGCAGCCAGGAAGTCCGAAACCTCGGGGCTCAATGCATTGCTTCAATCAAAGCCTGCGCGAGCTCGAGAGAACTGGCTTTGGATTTCGCGTATTTCGGAAGCAAAAGCAGGTTCTGGTTCACCAACGTTCCCACCAGAACCCCGTCTCCGCTGCGGAATTGCAAGTGGTTGTGGTGGCCGACGTCCGAGTAAAGAGAAAGCTGAAGCGGGACGGTAATGCGCCTTAGCCTGTACAAAGGCAGCTTGTGGCGCAAGTGAATCGCGCCAACCCCGTGCTTCGTGACGGTAGCAAAAATAAGGCCCTTGTGCTTTTCCAGGGAACGAGTGAACTTTTTCATGGCGTTTCAACTGGAAGAAAAAACGAAGCCGGGGAATTTAAAACCCCGGTTTTACTGAAAAAAAGCTCATTCGGAAACTACAATGCGCAAGCCCGCTGGCTTGCGGGTTACGTTTCCGGTGCGTATTCCGACGAGAAACTTCGCCTGCTTTTGTTCCGCCAGGTCGATGAGCCTCTGCGTGACGATTCCGTCCAGCACGACCGCGTAAACTTCCTTCGCATCCGAGAGGGAAGACATTATTTCGCGGATTGGCACTTCGGCCGACGCGCTCAAGTCTTTGTTCAAAAGCTTTGCTTTCAGCGTGCCCTCAAGCTTCTTCAACTCGCCACGCAATTGTTCGGCCTGCGCCTTATCCTCTTCAGTCAATTCTGAAGGCGCTTGCGGGGGCTTGAAAACTTCCACCCGCGGCTGCTCTCGAAATTCCCGCACTGGCTCTCTGAAAGGCTCGCGAACTGGCAAAGGCCTTTCCTCGAAACGCTGAGGGCGCTCGTGCCTTTCGAAATGAGGCGCTGGAGCGCGCGCAAAAGGCTTTTCATCTCGTTCTTCAAACCGCTCTTTTGGCTCGCTTTTCGCGAAGCCCTTGTCTGCCGGCTTGCGCTCTTCAAAGCCCGCAACTTGGTCGAGCGGAATGCGCCGGCGGAGGGCTTGAATCAATTCCTTTCTCGCCAGTTCTTCCACTTCCTTTCCTGGAGGCGCGCGCGCGACGAAATCGATGTCCGTCGCTGCCACGAGTTCCTTCAAAATAATGTCCCCGCCCCGGTCGCCATCAAGAAAAACCGTGGCTTCCTTCTGCTTGCACAGCTCGGCTATAGTCTGCCCGACGTTAGCGCCTCCCACGGCAACAACATTCTTGATGCCGTTTTTCAGGAGGTTTATCACGTCTGCCCGGCCTTCGACAACGACTATCTCGTTGCTCTTGTCTATGCCCGGGCCCGCCGGCAAAGCGTCTTTGCCGTACGAAGTGACGTCCGCGACTTTCACTTCATCGCGAACCATTTCGCTGAGCTCCTTGCTCTCCGGAATTTCTTCGGTTACAAGCGTTTTCAACAAGACCTTCGCCCTTTCCAAAACCGACTTTCTCTTCAAATTGCGCGAATCCTCGACGCGAGTCACGTTAATGCGCGCGTCGCAAGGCCCAACGCGGTCCACGACTTCCAGCGCTGCAGCAAGAATGCTAGTCTCAACCATGTCCAAGCTCGAAGGAACCAAAATCATTCCGACTGTTTTTCCCTTGCGCACTTGCGCGTCCACTTCTATCCTGCCTATGCGCCCGTTTCTCTGGAGCTCGCGCAAATCCAGTTCGTCCCCGAGCAAACCTTCAGTCTGCCCGAAAATGGCTCCCACTATGTCTGGCTTTTCGACGAGCCCGTCGATTTCGTAATTCGCTTTTATCATGTATTTTACCGTATCAACGTACGTTTTTCCCATGCAATTCACCTTTCTTTTTCAAATCAGCATACTTTCGCTCTATCTCTTCAACGTGCGTGAACCCCAAGAGGGAACGCAGCTTTCGCGCGAAAAGCGCGTCGACGGAAAACCCCTGTTCTTCCAGGAAGGCTTTGAAAAACGTTTGCTTGCGCAAACCCTCCCTGTCGAAGTCCAGCATCAGAAAAACCCTGCTTGGCCTCATTCGACCGCAGGCTTCCCCGAGCTTTTCCGCTATCCGCCCGGAAGTGCCGTTAGTCGTGACGAAACGCGAGTCGACTCCGACCGCGCGCAACGCCGCGATGTCGTGTTTTCCTTCCACGAGCAAAACCATGCCTTCCGAGGAGGAAAACAGTTTTTCCAGCGCCTTGAGCTTCTGCATACTAAGTCACTGTTCCTGCGTTTCCCAAATTGCTTTCTCGCCCCAACCGCGCTTTGTTGACTGCGCGTTCATTCCTTTCGGTGTGCGAGCCATCCGAGCGCGGGAAGGGCTTTAAGCTACATGCACGTTAGCGGTGGATACCTCAAGCGCTTCAAAAACCCTTTTCGCGCGCGCTCTACGCGCGGGCTTGCAGGGCTTGCTTTTGCGCTATCAGGTCGTATAAAGAAGGAGAAATCCCGACTATGTCGGACTCGGAAATAATCCCGACCACGCGACCGCTTTTTTGGATTACCAGCCTGCGGATTTTCTTTTGCCCCATTACCCTTGCAGCCTCGCTCAAGTCAGCGTCTATGCCAACCCCGACGAGGTTCTTGCTCGCAATTTCAGAAATCTTCTTGTCAACGCGTTCAGTCGCAAGGCACTTTTTGATCAAATCCGAGTCTGTAACTATGCCGGTTATCTTCCCGCCCTTTTCAACGAGCAAGCATCCTACCTTGTGCTCGGCCATTTTCCTGGCCGCATCGAAGGAGGAAGCGTCCTCGCCGATAGTGACGAGCGCGGTCTTCATGCAATCTCCAACTTTAATGCCTGTATCCATCGTAATAAGAATTTTGGTGGGGGCGTTATTTAAACTAGCAGGAAAATAGTTGTTTAAACGACGTTTGTCGGGGGGATGCATGCATGGCAGTAAGGACGGAAGCAATACATGAGATTCACGAGCGAACTAAGAAATTCAAGGGAGTGAAAACCCAGGATGCAAAAGGGTCTGTTGGGAACATGTCCATATCTGAAGCCAAGGCCTACGCCGAAGGCCCGATGTTCACGGCGCTGAAGATTCCTAAAGAAGCAATGGAAGCCGACGAATTAAGGGAATTGCTTGAAGGAAGTGGTTTCGAAGTCAAGGACGCGGGAGACGCACGCGAGCACAAGATACTGCGGGGCGAGGCTCCAAAAGAAGACTTCGTTAAATTAGCGTTAGGGCTGAACTTCCTGTCCACGCTGGACCAGCACGAAGCGCTTGGTTTTGGCCAGGCTATTAGGGACCTGGTTTCTCTCAGGGGAAAAGCGAAGAAATAGCAACGGCAGAATTTAATTCGCCCGCATGATTCTATTCGCATGACGCACTACGACAAAGGCGCTTATTTCGAGCGTGAGTTGAAGAAAAAGCTCGAGGACAAGGGTTTTTTCGTCATTCGCGCTGCCGGAAGCGGCGTCGCGGGCGACGCGCCCGACTTGATCGTGCTTCGATCTGGACAAAAGAACAAGTTCGGAGTCGAATGCAAGGCTTGGAAAAACGCGATTTATCTTGACAAGCCCACGGTCATTGCCTACAAAGAGTGGGAGAAAATCACGGGAATGCAAGTTTTTTTGGCGTGGAAAGTGCCGCGCAAGGAATGGCGGTTTTTTCCCTTGCTCGTGCTCAAGGAAACCGCCAACGGGTTTTCGCTGAGCTTGAGGGAAAGCGAAACCGGAATGACGCTCGAACAGCTCACGGGTTGAGGCAAAGCAAAATGCAAATCACAATAGCTTCAAGTGCCCGGTTATCTCGTCAATATCTTTTTCTTCAGCCGGGCCTATCGCCAGCGCAGTAATGCTTCCCGCGGGAATCTGGGTGCGGCCAGCGTCGCGAATCAAAACGCAGGGCAGTTTCCTTCGCTTCGCTTTAGCGTGCAAATCCAAAAGCTCTCCGTCGCTTTGCACTTTAAGCACTACCTTCTCCATTCCTTCACTGCGCCACTCGTCCAAAAC
>DATDSY010000055.1:0-8930 GCA_035291125.1 Candidatus Norongarragalinales archaeon | reverse complement strand
AATCGAGCTCGGCGGAATGTACGCAAAACTCGGCTCGCAAGTGACCATCGTCGAAGGCTTCCCGTCCATACTCAACTTCGCAAGCGCCGACGTGGTGGCGGTAGTAAAAAAACGGCTGGTTAGCTTGGGAGTCAAAATCCTTGAGAACACAAACGCTCTTTCGGCTGAAAAACAAGGGGAAACGGTAAAAGCAAAGCTTTCTCAAAACGGAAAGGAATTCGGGGAAGAGGCGGACGTTGTGCTCGTCAGCGTGGGCAACGCTATTGCTTTGGAAAACCTGGGGCTGGAAAAAACCAAAGTGCAAAAGGACGAGAAAGGTTTCGTGAAAGTAAACGAGCAGCTCCAGACTACTGATGCAAGCATTTACGCCGTCGGGGATATCACGGGCAATCCCATGCTCGCGCACAAGGCGTTCAGGCAAGGGAAAATCGCTGCGGAAGCGATTTGCGGCGAAAGCGCCTCGTTCAACAACCGAACGGTTCCGAGCGTGATTTTTTCAGACCCGGAAATCGCAATCGTGGGGTTGGGGGAAAAAGAAGCGAAAGCGGAATTGCAGGACAATATGCTGGTAGGAAAATTCCCCCTCTCGGCAAGCGGCAGGGCGCTCACGCTCAGCAGGCAAGAAGGCTTTGTCAAGGTAATTGCAAAGAAAGACTCGCACGAATTGGTGGGCATTGAAATCGTCGGGCCGAGCGCAAGCGACTTGATTGGAGAAGCGGGGCTTGCGATCGAGTTGGGAGCGATGCTTGAAGACGTCGCCTCAACAATCCATCCGCACCCGACGTTGTGTGAAGGGCTGAGCGAAGCGTGCGAAGACGCGCTGGGAAAAGCCATTCACGTCTAGCGCATGAAATTCCAATCGTGGGAAGCATAGCGCGTTTTCGCCAGGTCTTCAGCCTGCGCGGTTTCCTGCTGCGAATAATTCCCGAAACTCCACTGCTTGTCCTTGGTGAAAGCGCTTACGAGCGCCTGGTAAACCTCGTCCTTCGAAACGCCCGAGTTTTTCGCTATTCCCGTCACCCGCTCTTCGACGTTCGCAATAAATTTGTCCGCAATCTTCTCCGGCCCGACATTCAAAACCGTAAACATTTTCTTCACGTCCAAATCGTACAAAATCGTTCCGTGCTGCAAGAGAATTCCGTTCCTTCGGGTTTGGGCGTTGCCCGAAACCTTCTTTCCTTCCAAAACAATGTCGTTGATTGGCTTGAACTCCGCTTTTAACCCAAGCAACGAGAAAGCGTCAATAATCCAACCGCAAATCAATTTGTACGATTCGATTATGTCCTTGGGAAACAATTCTGCCGGAGCGATTACGCTGTAAGTTATTTCGCCGCGGCTGTCGTGATAGACTGCTCCGCCTCCTGTTCGCCTTCGCACCACGTCCACGCCAAGCATTTCGCACTCGTGCAAGCGCACTTCCTTCTCGAGGCTTTGGAAATAGCCTATGCTGACTGCAGAAGGGTTCCAGCCGTAAAAGCGTATCGTCGGGGGAGAGGCTTTCGAAGCTATTGCGTTGCTCACGGCTTCGTCGAGAGCCATGTTTTTCGCCGCAGTATTCTCCTCTAAAGCAACAACTCGCCATTGTCCATCCATAGAAAATCACTTGGGGCCTTCGGAAACGGCTTTTTGCATCACGGATATTATGTTTCCCGACTTCACTCCAACTAGTTCCAGCCGCTTGTCGGTTATCACGGCCAAAAGCTTTTTCTCGGTGTCAATCCAGTCGAACGGGATTTTCACTCCCACGAGCGACGACTCCAAATCGCTTATGCTTTCCTCCGGGTGGAGGAAGAAATCGCCCGTGATCTTGACGCCGCTAATGACGTTTTCCTCAGCCGAAAGTTCGATTGAAACAAGCTTTCCGCCTGCAACCTTTTCAGAAGCGGAGTATTTCACTTGCAAGAACACCTTTTTTAGCCCAAAAGCAGGAGAAATAGGTCGTAAAACGCAATTTTAAACGATTCGCCTTACGGCGAAAAGCGAAGCTTCGCCTTAGCGCGGGACTACGACGTTATGCAATCCCAACGCCCACGCGGGCGAGCCAGGCTGGAAAGTGTAATCGTCTGCAGTGGGGTTGGTGAACAAGGGGTTTGCCAAAACCGAGTGCGTGTCATAGCCCAAAGCCAGCCAGCTTGCCCACTGGTAATTCCCGCTGTTCATATCATTGACGAACGGCGAGGACGCGCCGCCGTTCCAAACCAGGTTGTAATCAAAAACATTGCCCGAACCGCCCACGAAATACCTGATGCTCGCCAAAGCCGAAGACGGGTGGGCCGGATAATAGAAAACGTTGCGCTCGAAACGGTTGTTGTTGTAAACAGTGCTGGAAGTCATGGTTCCAGGATTAGGCGCGTTCGCAAGAAGCGGATATTTCGAATAGTATTTTGCGGTGTCGAAACCCCATGCAGTCATGTTTCCCAATTCGTTCCACATTCCCCTGAAGGAAGCGTTCAGTGCAGCAGTGCCCCACTCTCCTTGTGCGTACATTTGAGGAGAAGTTCCTTCTACGCCGATGTTGTCGTGAATGTAATTGTCGCGGCCCGCGTGAATCTGGAACGCACCACGGTACGCACGGGCAACAACGTTGTCGTGAATTTCAACTTCGCTGGAAAAATCATCGGGATATATTCCCCAGGCGTATTGCGGATAGATGTAGGAATTGGACGTAGAATTATACCGGTAGCCGCCCATGTCGTGAACGAAATTATGCCGCACGGTGTTGTTGCGGTACAGCCAGCTGCGTGCAAGAAAGTTTATTCCGCCCGTGTCTTCCGTTTCACGGTTTAGGTCGTAAACGCGATTCCACTCGACTATATTGTCGTTGCCCTGCAGTGAAATACCCGTCCTCGGAAGGCTGTAAATCGTGTTGTTGGCAATAAGCCCTCCGACGGTCCTAACGCTGAGCCCGGCACTGCCCCTAAGCAGCTGGCCTATGCTGTAGATGCGGTTGCCGAAAATGCGGTTGCCTGTCGGCGTGAGCGTCTTGAAGTGATATACTTCTCCAGAACGGTTGGTACCGCCTTGGAAAGTCCACGGTCCAGACTCCAAGCCTATGCCACCGGCGGCGATATCGTGAAAGATGTTGTTTTCAATCAAGATGTTTTCAAAACCAGCATCCCCTGCAGAACGCGAATAGGCGAATACACCCAAGCCGGACAACGCGGGATTGGGCAGGTGAAGGTTGTCGTTCGAGCCTATATTGCGTATTTCGTTATTGCTCAGGGTAATGTTGCCGGAATTGTAAATTCGCACGCCGGCATACCTGAACGCTTCAACGGTGAATCCTGAAATGTTTATGTTTGAACTGGGGTCAATGTTGAATGCATTGTTTGCAGAGGGGACAACCGCGTAATCGCCGCTGGAATAACCGGAAGGCGGGTAGACGTAGAGCTTTTGCGACGCGCTGTCGTAATTCCACTCGCCAGGAACGTCAAGCAGCTGGCGCACGCCTTGGATGTAAAAACGGTTGCCGGTCGTCAAGTTGTAAGTGTAACTCCCCCAGTTTGAAACAGACATCGTTCCTGCAGCCGAGTTGATTGCATTGATGCGGCCCATGCTGTTTCCATAGTTGGGACCAGAAAAGATTACTACTTGGGCGTTTGAAAGCGTCCAGCCGGTCGAATCGAAAGAGCCGGGAGTAAAGTAAATCACGTTGTCGGTGAGATAGCTTCCAGCGCTCGTCTTCAAGTAAGAGCCTGCCCACGGGTCTGCTGCACCAAAATTCGGCGTAACCGCATTCGGATAACGCGCCGGCTCAAGCAATTGCCCTTTCCAATAGAGCACTAGCCCGCCGTCGCTGAAAACCGTTGGTGCAACAGTAGCCTCGTAAACGCCGGGTTGGGCTGAAGGAGCGAAAGAGGAGAGGGTAGTACCGCCGCGCAATACCGGAGTCTCGCCGTAATAATTCCGCCAAATCACGCGATAGCCGTTCCTCCCCGCATCAGAAGCAATCAATTTTATTTCAGTAGTCAAATTGTACGTTCCCCCGCGCACGAACACAACGGCATTAGAAGTCATTCCCCCGCTGATATTCGTACGCACTGCCGTTTGGGCTTTCGAAAGAGTCGCGAAAGGATAATTCAAACTCCCGTTATACAAATCACTCCCGTTAGTAGCAACATAAAAGAACACGGTCGAATCGCAAGCGTCACCCACGCCATTCCCATCAGCATCCTCTTGTCCAGGATTGAAAGCAAAAGGACAATTGTCATTCGCATCCGAAATCCCGTCACCATCAGAATCCGCCCCTGGAGAAGGAGACGGACTAGGCGAAGGCGACGCAGACGGAGAAGGACTCACAGAAGGCGAAGCACTGGGACTCGCGCTAGGAGAAGCCGATGGCGAAGCAGAAGGACTTACTGAAGGCGTGGGAGAACCAGCCGGAAAATAAATCCCGCCGCCTTCTTGGCCGCACCACAATTTTCCTTCAGGCAAAACACCCTGACAGCCGCCAGGCCTTTCAGTAGAAGCACAAAAAACATTCGCAGCAGTCTCATACTTAGCCTTGTCCACCAGCCCACACGCATTCCACTGACTACCAACATAACAATTAGAATCAGCAGCCAAACGCAACCAACAATTCGAAGCCTGCACGCTCTCAACAGGCGACTGAAAAACCGCCCGAAACGCAAGCGTACCAATAACCACAATAAGCATGACGCCCGCAACAAGCACCATATACTCAAAAGCAGCCTGGCTTTTCTTCGACAAAGCTATCCCAACACTAAAAGCGTTTAAACAAAAGAAAGCACTACAAGTTAAATAGTTTGGGCGATAAGCGATGGAATCATTTTTCAAAAGGCATTTTTACAAGCTCGTTCGTCTGGAGGACGGGGGGATTACGCTGGAAATAGACGGCGTGCGCATGCACCAGACTGCAAGGAAAACGCCTTTGCAAGACGCGAGCGACAAATCGGCTGCTTTGGGCGTAAGGAAAGGCTCGATCGTTCTGGACGTTTGCACCGGGCTCGGATACAGCGCAATCGCCTGCACTAAAGCAGGCGCTGAAAAAGTTTGCACGATAGAAAAGGACGAAAGCGTGCTGGAAATAGCGAAGCAAAACCCTTTTTCAAAAGAGCTTTTCTCCAACACTAAAATCGAAATAATCAACAACGACGCGGTCGAAGCTTTGCCCGATTTTCCCGACGGTTTTTTCGACTGCATCCTCCACGACCCTCCCAGGCTTTCGCATGCAGGCGAGCTTTACTCCCTCGAGTTTTACAAGCAGCTCTACCGGATTCTCAAGAAAGGCGGGAGGCTATTCCACTATACTGGAACGCCAGGCGCTGCCCGGGGAAAAAACATTCCCAAAGGCGTGAAACAAAGGCTTATGGAAGCTGGCTTTGAAAAAATAGTTTGGCTTGAAGGCTGCATGGGATTCACCGCCGAGAAATGAAAAGTCACTTTGAAAGCCCTTGCGGGGGAGTGACGTGCTCTTCGAAAGACTGCTTCTCAGGCATTCCCTTAAACAAGACTGCGAAACGCAGCGCTATCACCGCAACCGCAAAAAGCAGGACGACCCACCCTGCCGGGCGCACAGTAAAAACGCCGTCTTTTATTTCAATCAAGTAGAAATGCACTATTGCAAGCAAAAGGGCGAAATAGCCTATGCGCAAGACGCCCTTCCACTTTTCGTACCCCAACCGCGCCACCCAATCCTTGTTGGAAACGCGAGCCATTACAGCAAACAACGCGATTGCAGCAGCACCTGTAAGCAGGGCAAACTGTTTTACCGAAGGAAATGCGAGCATCGCGAGAAAATCCCATTTGTAGTAAACGTGCAGGGAAATCAAGGCGTGAACGATTGCGAAAGCAAAACCCCACAGCCCGATTGCCTTCCTCCAAGCCAAGTAAAACCCGAAGGTTTTCGGGAAAAAGCGCGTCAACGGCCCGAGAGCGAAGGAAAGGCCTATCAAAACCACAGCGCCCAGAGCAAGCATCTTGTTGAGCATCGGAATTGAGAAAGCGAAGTAAGCGTAAAAAACGAACAGCAACGCCATGACGGCAAGAGGCACTAAATGCACTTTTCTTAAGTTCAAGAAAACCACGCCTGCAAAAGCAGTTAAAAAGGCGGTCAATTTAAGCGTATTGCAATTAAACGAAAGAAAGAAAATCATTCGAATCGAAAGAAAATTCAAGTGAAAACTGCATGGCTGAAAAACTTTACGACTTGATAATCATAGGCGGAGGGATTGCGGGGCTTGCAAGCGCCATGTATTCAGGGCGGTTGAACATGAAGACGCTCGTGCTTGCAGGCGTGCGCTACGGCACTATTGCACTGACCGACGTGGTTGAAAACTACCCGGGATTCAAAAAGCTCACTGGCCTCGAACTGGCGCAAAAGATGGAAGAACACGCGCTCGACTACGCTAAATACGTCGAAATGATTGACGAGAAGGCGGACAAAATCGAGGCGAGCGGAAAAACCTGGCTCGTGCATGCCGACGGAAAGAAATACAAAACGAAAACGGTTTTGATTGCTACCGGAACGGAAATCAAGAAACTGGGAGCGCCGGGAGAGAAAGAGTATTGGAACAGGGGAGTGCACTCGTGCGCGTTGTGCGACGGCCCGATTTACGAAGGAAAGACCGTCGCGGTTGTAGGCGGCGGGGACAGCGCGGCTAAGGAAGCCCTGCTGCTCACGCAGTTCGCCGCGCGAGTCGTGATATTCGTGCGAGGCGAGGCGTTGAAACCCGAACCTATCAACGGCGAGCGCGTCAAGAAAAACCCGAAGATCGCCGTCGCTGCAAGCACGCGCATCACGGAAATCAAGGGAGACGGGAAAAAAGTCAGCGCGCTAGTTCTAGACAAGCCGTTCGAAGGCAAGAAAGAGTTTCCCTGCGACGCACTGTTCCTTGAAATAGGGCACATTCCGTTAAGCGAGTTAGCCAAAAGCATAGGCGTGAAAACAAACGAGCACGGCGAAATAATGATAACTCGCGACGCCGAAACGAACGTACCCGGCGTATTCGCGGCTGGAGACGTTGCCGACGCGCGCTTCAAGCAAGCTATCACAGGCGTAGCCGAAGGCGTTTTGGCAGTGTACAGCGCTTACAGGCACATCAACGAATCGGAAATCCACCCGACAAACGGAAAAACGTCTTGAACTATTCCGCGCGCGACCAGCCAGGGATTTTCACTATATTCCACTTCAAAGCCAGCACTATCACCGCGAGCGCAGCCAAAACCCACGGCACCAGCCGGTTCGGAAAGTAAAACAAGCCGATGTTGTAAGCGTGCACGAAAACCAGCAAAAGCACGGCATAAATCGCGTACTGCAGCCGCTTCCAATTCCGGCCAAGCGTGCGAATGGCAAAGTCGTTCGACGTCGCAGCCATGAGCGCGAGAAGGATGAACGAAACCGCGCCAAGAATGAGAAAAGTGCTGTTTGGAAGGCTCAACGGCTTCAAGAAATCCCAGGCGAAGAAAAAGTTGTAAATCAGGGAGACGTGCGCTGCCGCGAAGAAAAACGCGAAGAGCCCAATCCAACGCTGCTGCACCAGAAGAAACCGCGTCAACGAATTGTTCCTCAGCCTGACGAGCAAAGGAGAGCTTATCACGAGAATTAGCGTGAGAAGCGCAAGAAAACCGAAGGAACTGACGAAAAACACTGTGCTCTGCTTTGCGGGAATAAGGAAAGTTCCCGCTAAATAAACGAGAATCGTGATTGCAACGCCAACGATAATGACGGTATACTTTCCGTTCAAGAACAACACCCCAGAAAGAAAGTAACCGAATGCGGGATTTAAATTTTTGTTTTAAGCATTTGGAAAACGACGAAAAGGCTATTACCCCTAGAAAACGAATAATATTATGGAACTCGACCCGCGCGTTCAACGCGCCATCGCCAAAATGGGTTTTGAAAAACTCTTGCCCATCCAGGAAAAAGCCATCCCGGTCATAATGCAGGGAAAGAACCTTCTCGCGCAATCCAAAACCGGAACTGGAAAAACGGCAGCATTCGCCATACCCATACTCCAAAAGCTGAACGAAAAGGAAAAACTGCAGGCGTTGGTGCTGGAGCCCACGCGCGAACTTGCGATTCAAGTCGGGAACGACTTCAGGAAAATAGGCGCGGAAATGCCGTTCAGGGTCGTCGTAGCGTACGGCGGAACTCCCGACGACAGGCAGAAGGAATTGCTCAACAAGGGCGCGAATATAATAGTCGGAACGCCGGACCGGGTTTTGGACTTGATTGCCTCCGGCCATGCGAAGCTCGAGGAAATCAAATTCGTCGTTCTCGACGAGGCAGATTTGCTTTTAGAGTACGCGCTGGCAATGAAAACCAGGAAAATCCTCAAGAGCGTTCCAGAAAAAGCGCAAAAATTATTTTTCTGCGTTCACCTGCCGTCACACCTCGAGGAAGACGTTACTAAATACATGGGTGAATTCGAGAAAATCAAGACTTTTTCTTTCGGCGACAAGCTTTCCGAAAACCTGAAGCACGACGTGCTCAAAGTAGAGGAAAGCTCGAAGTATTTCGAGCTCAAGAAACTCTTGGACGCGGGAAAGAAAACCCTGGTTTTCTGCAAAACCAAGCAGTCGACGAGCGAGTTGAACGACAGGCTTTCGAAAAGCAAATTCAAGACTCGCATGATTCACGGAGACTTTGACCAAACCAGGCGGAATTCGGCGATCTCCGCATTCAAGGAAGGCAAGGCGAACATCTTGATTGCAACGGACGTGGCCGCGCGGGGACTGCACATTCCCGAACTCGACTTGGTAGTGAATTACGAATTGCCGCAGAATTACGATTATTACTTGCACAGGATAGGGCGCACTGCGAGGCTCAGCGCTTCCGGGCGAGTGGTAACGTTCGTTTCGAAGGAAGACGAAAAGCGCTGGGCTGAAATCAAGAACAAGACGGGAATAAAATAAAGCGCTTCATTTTTTCGCAATCACTATAGAATAAGGCTTGTGCTTTTTCATCG
>DATDSY010000054.1:0-18400 GCA_035291125.1 Candidatus Norongarragalinales archaeon | reverse complement strand
GCAGGCCATAGCAATTCTGGACGAGCCGTTCCCCCTAGAATCAGCCCAATCTCCAGACGCGCTGCAAACCGAATTCAATTCTAGCTCAAGCGCCTCGCAAGTGCGGCTGCTCGTGCAGGCGCGCAAGGGCGAGAACAGGATAATCCTTTCGATGCTCGTCCCGGAGCCCGTCGAATTGAAGAAAACGCTGAGGGCTTACGCCAACTCGTCCGAAATCGAGTTTCAAGTGCGCAGCAAGTTTCTCGACCTCGAGAATTTCGAGGGTGAAACCGCGGAGGAAAGCTGCGAAGGCAAAGCTTCGGTGCGCGGGGGGCTGAACTCCAAAGCCGAAAACGCAGGCGGAATGCTGGCGCTGCGCGTTTCAGAACGCGAGCTCAGGCGTTTTGAAACCAAAACCGCGGCCGTAAGCTTGGATTGCATCGCGGCAAACCTCCCCCTGCAGGAAACGCAAATCCAGCCAGAAGAAAAGCAATTCGATTTTGCGCTGGCTGCAGCGCTTCGCGAAGAGCTTGAAAAACTGCAGGGGGAATGCGGAGAGTGCGCCATAGAAACGGAAAAACAGCTTTTGCTCGGAAACCTCGCGCAAGCCAATGCGGAGTTGGAAAAGGGAAAAATGCTCGCCTTGCGCCGGCGGGAGGAACTCGCCGCTGAAAAACTCGCTTTCGAAACCGCGCAGGAAGAATTCCAAAGCGAGAAAGAAAAAGCGCTCGAGGCGTCGGACTTTTTCGATGCGGTTTTCGCAGTTTTCGAGGAAAGCAAAGGACAGGAAAGCAAGAACCTCCTCTACCAGCAGGGCAAGAAAGCGCGCGTTGAAATGGAAAAGCTGCTGAAAAACGGGGAAAAAGCTAAAACTGCTTCCGAATTAACGGCGCTCAACGGGCGCATCGGGGCGAAAGCCGAGGCGATCTCGCAAACGGCAGAACAGCAAAAGCAAAACGCCGGCGAGGAAATCGCCCTCGCCGAGCTGAAGCAGAGGCAGTTCGGAACGCAGGAGACGCTCGACGCGCTAGCGCAGGCGAAAGACTACGACGGCAAGGGAAATTCGTTCACCGCGTGGGTCATCGCCAAAAAACTCAACGGGGCTCTAGGCTCGTCCGGCGAAAGGCAAGCGCGCGAGGAAAGCAACGCGCTGGTTTTGGGAGGGGCGGGAGCGTTAGTCTTAATAGCCCTGGCTTTTTTCTTCTTAAGAAACAAGCGCGATGCGGCGCAGGCGTTCGAAGAAGCTTGATGAATTTCCGTTTAGAAAAAGAAAAATCAGGTAAAGAAAAACTGGTTGGGCAGGGGTTGCAGAATGGGTTTCATGGATTTCTTGTTCCCTAAAAAACTGAAGATGCACGAGCTGAAGTGGAAACTTCCGGAAGTGCGGATGCTTTTCCCGGTGAAAGACGCCGAAAAAAGCGTTTTCGACCTCAAGAAAAACAAGGCTGTTTTCGCAAACGGCGGGCAGTATTTCGACATCATCCACGCCAAGGAATACGGCGAAGGAGTTTTCGCTTACTTTATAGTGCGGACTGAAAAGCTCACGCAGAAAGAAACGCTCTTGTTCGACGGGTACATGCTGCAGGAGGAAGACAAGCTCGGGTTCGAAGTGCAAAGCAGTTATTCCATGGCTGAACAGCTCGACAAGCTGGGATACCAGGAGGCTGCGGCGCGCGAGCTCCAAGAGTGGAACTTCACGTTCGGCGCAGTGCGCATAAAAGTTTTGGACATCGACGGCTTAGGTGATTTCGTCGAGTTTGCGCTGGCAGAAACTAAAATCGACCGAGCGCGCGAAGCGCAGGAAAAAACTCTGGAAATCCTGCTGAAAAAGCTGGGCTTAAACAAAAGCGATTCCATCCCCACTGACGCGATAACGCTCCAGCTGGCGTCATCAAGCCAAAAAAAGTGAAAGGCGGGCGCGATGGCCCGCAGTGAAAAAACAAACGGAAATGCAAATCTAGGCTGTGGGGATTACTCTTCGTCCTCCTCTTCTTCCCCTTCCCACTCGTCTTCGTCCCACTCTTCTTCTTCGTCCCAATCTTCATCTTGTGCTTTCAAAAACTGCATTTTAACTGTTCACCTCAAACGCGGGTTGGAAAAACGCAACTGCATTAGATAACCCACAAGCATTTTTAAACCTTTTTTTATGCTGAAATGCGGAAAACCGCTTGCTATTCGCAATCTCCGGCGTGGAAAGAGCCTACTTAAAAAATCCTTTCACTTCCCGCTCCAAAACCCCGAATTCGCGCATCCACTCCACCCGGTCTCCCTTCTTCTTGCGCAAGACCGCGCCCGCGGAAAGCGGCTTGGTGAAGTTGACTTCCAAAATCTCGTTTTTCTTGTAGTTTTCGGACACCCGTATAGAGCAGTAATCGAGCATTTCGGCCAAAACGTTTTCCCTAACCTTCCAAAGCGGATAACCGCGCTTTTCCAGACGTTTTTTCAAGACAAGCGGATTGCACCGCAGCACTATTATTTTATCGCAAGGCAGCGGCATTTCGCAAAGCAAGTGCGATTCGATGACGATGTTTCCCTCTTTCGCCAAAAGCTTTCTCAAAATCCGTTCCAGCTTCTTCAAGTCCACGAGCTTTTCCTTGCGTGCGCTGGTGGAATAAAACCCGTTTTCAACCACGATCCCGTTCACGTCGGCAAGCTTCGCCTTGAGGGCTTTCGAAATTTTTTTCGCCAAAGCGGTTTTTCCGCATCCGGGAACCCCGGTTATCAAAAGGCGCATGTGTAGCAACTCCATTTCCGCTAGTGCAAGCGAATGGTATCCAAGTCCATGGGCGCGCGCGTTTCCACGTGAAGCATTCGGTTGAGAGTGCGCGCTAAATCCTCGGTCCGAGCTTCGTCCCCGTGGTTTGTGAAAATCCTCGCTGGTTTCGGGCGGATGCTGCGGGCGTACGCCAAAAGCTGGGAACGGTCGCTGTGCCCGCTGAACCCTTCAACCGTTTCCACGCGCAAGTTGATTTTCACCACGTCGGTCTTTCCAGAAGCGCTGCTTGGGACAGGCAGTTCCTTGATTCCGTTTTGAATCTTTCGCCCTAGCGACAAGGCGCTCTGGTATCCTGAGAAAATCAGGGTATTCTTCTCGTCGTGAGCCAAATTCCTCAAAAACTCCAGGGAAGTCCCGCCCGTAAGCATTCCGCTTGGAGCCAGGATAACGCACGGCTCGTCGCTCTCGATGATCGCCTTGCGCTCTTTCGAAATGACGTGCTTGAACATTGGCGAGTCGAAAGGAGAATTGTTCTGAAGAATGCGCCTTTGCACGTTCTTCTTCAAGTACTCCGGATAAACAGTGTGTATTGCTGAAGCTTCCTTGCTCATTCCGTCCAAATACACGACGCATTCGTCGGGCTGCATGCGGCTTTCAAGCACAAGCATGATCTCTTGAGCCCTTCCCACCGCGAAAACCGGAATCAAAACCTTGCCGCGCTTTGCAATTGTTTCTCGTATCACCTGCACCAGGCGCGCTTCACTGTCCTCGATTCTGGGAAGCAAATTGTCCCTTCCGCCGTAAGTGCTTTCCAAAATCAGCGTTTCTGCCCTCGGAAAACGCGTGTCAGCTGGGTCGAACAGGTTAGTTCGGCCGAACTTGATGTCCGCGCTGTACACGAGATTGTGCAGGCCCTCGCCGATGTGCAAGTGAACTTGCGCCGAGCCGAGAATGTGCCCAGCGTTGTAGAACGTGAAGCGGACGTCTGGAGTGACGTCGGTCACTTCCCCGTAATCTCGCGTGATAACGTGATTCAACTCCTTCTTTATGTCCTTCTCGCCGTAAGGCGGGGTCATTCCGTTCGACTGCATGACGTTCAACCCGTCCTGCTGAAGCAAAACCATCAAATCGCGCGTGGGCGGAGTGCAGTAAACAGGCCCGTTATAGCCGTACGCAAACAAGTAGGGAATGAACGCACAGTGGTCCATGTGAGCGTGCGAAAGGATTACTGCATCAAGCTGTTCGAGAGCAAGGTTCATGGCATTCAAGTATGGATACGCGCGCGTTGGGTCGAAAGTGTCGGGGTTGATGCCGCAGTCCAAGAGAATGTTGCTTTTAGGCGTTTGAAGCAGAATGCAGCTTCGCCCTACTTCCCTGAACGCTCCCAGCGCGGTTATCTTGATCCAGTCCGTGCCAGTAGGCGGCTCTATCATTTTCTTGCCCAAGCCCACCAAAAACTTTTTGCGGTAGTCTGAATTGGACAAAATCGCGTTGCGAATGCCCTTCTCTATTTCGCTGGGGCTCGTCGGAGCACGCAGCACCCTCGGGCTCCAGCCCGTGTTAATCAAAATGTTTTTCAAAACGCTGCCTTCCTTGCCTATGACGAGCCCGGGCTTCAGCGCCTCGATCCAGACTTCATTGAAGTTCGAGTCGAAGCGCACTTCCTTCACTCCAGCCTCTGCTGGCACAAGCTTTTTCACGAGCTCGAGCGCCTGCTCTTCTGCAATCAGCTGCGAAGAATCGCACCTCAACAGTATTTTCTTGCGTATCCTGGCCGCAATCTTGGTAATCAGGTTGTCGTCGTTGTAAAACGAGCGGATGTTCTTCAAATAGAGGACAAGCTGGGGGCCTTCGAACTCTATTTTCGTCAGCTCGCAGTCGTGGGGCAGCAGCGAGGAAACCGCTTCCTGCAGTTCCTTGAGGTTGTTTCCTTTCAACCCGTTTTCCTTGTGGTTGTTCAATACGTTTTCCTGCATTTGCGTTCAAATCTCCGTTGCTGAATTCAACTTGCGCTCAAAAAAGCATTTGAAAAATATGTGGAATCCGCTTGCCGAAACTGGTTTTGCACTGCGCACAAAAGACCACGCTGGCTAGCGAAAGTTTTTTCGCCTAACTTGGGTTTGGAAAAAAAATCAAAAACCGGTTTTTCAAGCTGTGAACTGGCGCACTTCCTCCTTGGAATAACGCTTCACGTCGTTTTTGGTAATGCAAACCACGTCAATGCCTTCGCCGGTCGCGCTGTCCCTGCGCATCGCTGCACCGACCGCCTTGACCGCCAAGCGTATTGCCTCGTCGCGCGCCATCCCTTCCTTGAAGTGCTCGTCCAGCAGACCGTACGCGACCACGCTTCCCGACCCGGTGGAAGTGTATTTCTCTGGAATCAAGCCGCCGAACGGGTCCAAGTCAAAAAGCCTAGGAGAAGAATCGTAACCTCCGACTATCAGCTGAACCAAAAAAGGAAAGTACTTGTTTCCCTGCAGAATGTTCGCCAACAGCGTTGCAGCTCCCTGGATTGTCATGTTGTCTCCCTTGGAATACTTGTACAGTTCAAGCTCTGCTTTCGTGACGCGCACGAGAGTCTGGGCGTCGCCCACTCCACCTGCGATTGTCATTGCAGCCGCATCCCCGATCACGTGGATCTTGTCCACGTCCTTCGCGGCTATGAAACTCCCGTAAGTAGCCCTCTTGTCGGCCGCGAGCACCACTCCGTCGCGGAACGTAATTCCGACGGTAGTAGTCCCCTTGAGCTTTTGCTGTTCCCAATCTTGTTGCGAATGCATTTTCAAACCACCAGACAATAAGTTTAACCCTGAAAAACCAAAAACGCGTTTTTCCCACTCGCACCCGCTGCCCCAAAAAAAGCTTTATCGCGCGCGCTATCCGCGCTGTACAGTGGATTGCCGAATACGATTTAGTTGAAAAAGCTTTTAAAAGTATTGTTTTAAAGCCCGAAAAATGAAATCATTTTGCAGGGTGGAGCATTTTGAAGGCAATAGCGTTAATCGGACCGCCGCAGGCGGGAAAAAGCACTCTCGCGTTTTCCTTCTCCAAGTTTCTTGAAAAGAAGGGGTTTCGCGTGGGAGTGGCTAACATGGGAGAAAGCTCGAAAGCCCTCAAGTACGCCCCGTTTTGGGATGCGAGAAACAAGAAACGCAAAACAGACATTTTCAAGGCCGCACGGGCCGAAGGATTGAATTTCGTTCTCTTGGATTTTACAGCGCCGTTCGACTCGTTCTTCTTCTCCCAGGCTGAAAGCCCTCTAGCCAAGTGCGACGCGGTGCTTTTGGTTTTCGAAGCCGGCAGCTCCACGCATGAAGATGCACAGGCGCTCGCCAAAGTTTTGGAAGAAAAAATCGAGACGAAAGTCATCCCAGTCGAAAACAAGATCGAGATTGCAAAGGCGAAGTTTGCATTCCCTTCCGGCGTAATAAGTGTGAGCGCGTGGGAGAAGATGGGCTTCGAAAAGCTTTTCGAAGCGCTCAAGAACTAACTAACGCAATAAGGCCGCAATTACTGCAACCAAAAAAAAACATCAAGCTTTCGCAGCTTGCGATAATTTTACTTCCACTAGCTTGCTTCCCTCTCGGCCGGCCATCGCAACTCCCACAAGGCAATCCGCATTCCTGTAAACGGCTTCGTTGTGCGTAACCACGATGAACTGCGTCCTATCCGACAATGCCTTGAGCAAAAGCGCGAGCTTCGTCGAGTTTTCCTCGTCCAGAGCCGCGTCCGCCTCGTCGAGAATGTAGACGCTCGACGCGCTTATTCCCTGCATTGCGAAAATGAACAAAAGCGCCAAAAGCGATTTCTCCCCTCCGCTCATCAGCTCGAGGTATTTCACTTCCTTGTTCTCCAGCTTCACTTGCATGGTAAGCCCGCCTTCGAACGGGACCTCAGCGTTTTCCAGCAAGAGACTGCCTTCACCGTCGAAAATGTGCTTGAACAGCTTCTGGAAGTTTTCGTTCACCCTTTCGAACGCGGCCATGAACGTTTCCTTCTTCCTTCCCTCGATTTCAGTGATCAACACTAGCACTGCCTGCCTTTCGTTTTCCAGCTGCTGCAGGCGCTCCTTGTGCTGCGCGAACTCTCGCGTCTTTTCTTCGAAAGCGTCGATAGCACGCATGTTGATTGCGCCCAAAACGGAGATTTCCTGCTCCAGCTCTTTTGCCCGCACGAGCAGCTCTCCCTTCTCGCCTTTGACAAGCTCCACTCCCTCGAAAGCAGAGTACTGCGCCTTCAATTCGGTCAGCCTTGCTTCAGTTCCGGCGCGCTTGTAGCCTAGCTCCTCGCGCTTGGGCTTTATGCGCAATTCCAAATCAGCCTGCACTTTTCCCTTCATTTCGCCGAAGCCGGCGACTTGCTTTTCATACTCTTCCCTCGCTTCCAGCAAATTGCGTATCGCCGAGGAAATGCGCTTTTGCTCTTCGATTTTTATCCGCAATTCCGAATTGTTTTTCTGGATGCGCCCGTCGGCAGCGTCGTTCTCCTCGCGCAAGCGCCGCGCTTCCCCTTCCAATTCGCGCTCCCGCTTCGCCAAAACCTCGAACTGCTTTTCCAGCGACGCAACTCCCGTCTTTTTCCCGGAAATCTGGCTGGAATAATCGGCGACTTGGATTTTCAAGTCCGAAAGCCGCTTTTCCTTTTCGCGCACTAGGTTTCCGAACTGAGCTTCCTTCTCGGAATCAACCATTTCCTTTGCCTGCAAGTACTTGGAATTCAAGTCGGAAATCCTGCGCACCAACTCGTTTCTCTCTTGCGACTTGTCGTCTATGCCCTTCCGCAAGTCGCCGACGTCCTGCTTCAACTGCGCCGCTGCGCGCACGACGTTCCTGTTCTTCTCCTCCCAAGCCTTTTCCTGCTCTAGAATGTTGCGCAATTCCAGCTCCGCCTTAGTTTTCTCCACCTCGAGCTCGGCCTTGCGCTTTCTCGCGTCCCCAAGCTCGCTTCTCGCTTGCGAAAGCTTTTGCGCGTACTGCTCCTTTTCAGCCTTTATTCCGTCAAGCCGGTCCTCCCACTTCTTGAGTTCCTTGGCTTCTGAGAACGGGTTGATTTCCTCTCTAGTCTTTCCACCGGTCACGAGTCCGCTTTGCTCTAAAAGCTCGCCGTCGAGAGTTACCAGCCTGGTTTTCCCGACGAGCTTTTCGGCTGAAGCGAAATCCCGCATCACCAGCGTGTTGGAGCAAACGTACTTCACCGCCTTCTCGAAATCGCTTTCGAACTTAAGCAGGTTGACCAAAAAATCTACAGCGCCTTTTTCTCCCGCCAACTTCGTTTCTTCCGCGCTGATGGGCGCCGGCCTTATCTTGTCAAGGGGAATGAACGAAACCCGCCCCCAGTTGTTCTTCTTTAACAAGTCAATCGCTTTTCCGGCGGTTTTCACGCTGTCCACGACAGCGTAGTGCATGCGCTGGCCGAGCGCAATCGAAACAGGCATCGCGTAAGCCTGGTCGTAGTCTATCAATTGCTGGACGGTCCCGTAAACTCCGGTAATTTCCCCCCGCAGTTTCTCAACTATTTCCACTGCCTTGCTGCTTCCCGCAGCGCGCAGGCGCGCGTCTGCGACGGAAATGCGTTCCTTGCACTTCAAAATTTCCCCGTCGAGGTTTTCCAGCGCGTTGAGAAACTTTTGCTCGTCAACAGCCAAGTCCTTGACTTGCGCGTCGAGCTTGCGCAATTCTGCCGCAAGGTTTTCGGAGTGCTTCGACAAAACGCTTTTCTGGTCCGAATGGTCTTCGCCCCTGCCGCTTTGTAAACGCTCTAGTTCATCTTGCTTCAGGCGCAGTATCGCTTCGCTTGTCGAAACTTCGCCTTGAAGCTGGTTGAGCCGGTCCTTCACCTGCAGCAGCTCCTGCTCTAGCGAAGACATTTGCGCCCGCGCGTGGTGGAACTGCTGTGAGAACGCCTCGCTCTTGGAAACTATCGCGTCGTACTCGGCCTGCTTTTCGCCCAGGATTTTTTGCGTTGAAGCAAGCTCTTCCTCCAGTTCGAGCGACTCTTTCTTGACGTAAGAAAGCGCATCTTCCGCCTTGCGCTTTTCAATCGACGATTCGGCGAGAGACTTGTCTTTCGCCTTCAGCTCTTCCTTGTTCTGCTCTATGAGCTTCTTGGAATTGTCCGTCTCGTTCTGCAGCAAGTCTATTTCCCGCTGAATCTCGCCTTCCTTGCCCTCGCTTTTTTCTATTATTTGCTTGTTAAGCTCGTCCTTTCGCTTGTTCACTTCGGCAATGCGGTCTTCCAAACTTTTAATCTCGTCGGTCAAAGCCCGGATTTTGTTGTCCAAATCCAAGCCCGAGTTGATGAGCGTTTCAAACTCCTTTTCCAAAACTCCAAGCTCAAGGTACAGTGCCGTTGCTTTAGTCTTCTTGAGGGCGGAATCCAATTCGACAAACTTCTCGGCATTCTTTTTTTCTTCGGCAAGCTCCTGCAGATACCCTTCCTTCTCGGAAATTACCGCCCTTTCTTCCGACACTTTCGACTGGACTTTCTCTAATTCGCCAATAGCCTCCTTCTTCTTCTCTTCATACTCGGAAACTCCGGCGATGAAGTCTATCATTAGCCTGCGGTCTTTCGAATTCATTTCCACTATCCGCTGGACTTCCCCTTGCTTGATGAAATTGTGGAGTGCAATGCGGTTTTGCGCTAGAAACTCTTCCAAAACGTATTTCTTCACGCGCCGTCCGTCAAGCGAATACTTTATTTTCCCGTCCTTGCGCAGAGCTCGCTTTATGACGTGCTCGCGCGTTCCGTCCGACAAGACGACGGTCGCCTCTGCCACGCTCGCGCCTTCGAAAATCAAGTCTCGGATTTTCTTGACGCGCATGGTTTTCAAGCGCGATTCCCCAAAAGCGAAAAGCAGCGCGTCGCAAACGTTGCTCTTGCCCGACCCGTTGGGGCCGACGATAGTGTTGAAGCTAGGCTGAAGCACTATTTCGCCTTTCTTGAAGCTCTTGAAGTTTTGCAGCTGGATTTTGCTTACGAACACGGCGGGTTTCTCCTCGTGGAAAAAGAACGGTAAAAGTTTTTTTAAGCCTATAGGGAATAAGCTCCGGCGCCTCCCGGGGGTTGGCTTAACGCCGGAAGCCCCTTTCCCCATCCACACCGGATCCTACGCGGGTGCGCAGTCCAACACTACCCTTCCATTGTCGCAGACGAAGTTCTTCACGACCCACCTGCTATTCGCTACTGCGTCAATCACTGCCCCGTAAGGCAACTGCGAAACGTCTATCTTCATCTCAAACCACCTCTCTCTTTTTCCTCTCGAATCTCTCCTGTTCAAGCGTACTCGGTCGAGCCGCAAACCAGGCAAATGTCCGGCTCTCCCTCCGACCACAAATGGAATTTCCTCCCGCAATTCAAGCACAACATCTCCCTACTCCCCTCCTTTTGCATTCAAAATCCAACAGCGCATCGGCCGAACGAGCATGACGTGCAAAACTCTTGCTCGTCGCCGCAGCACGAGTCGAACTTCCTACCGCAATTCAAGCACATCATGCAAAATCACCCCGCTAAAAACGCGGAGACTAACCACTAGACTTTGGTTTTTAAAGCTGCAGAGAGAGTGGCTTTCCGGTGCTTCCGGTGCTAAGGAAAAAGTGCAAACGCTACCGGTGTAAGTTTTTCCCGCGGTTTTTGACTAAGTCTACTAGTTTGGCGTCAAGGAGTTCTTCGGGGGTTGTTAATAGCAGGGTCCGTACATCGTCTGGAGCACGAAGGTAAGCCTGGTATAAATTGAATACCCGATCGTTGGCCGCCGTATTCTCAAAAATCGAAAGGGAACCGACCCTATCCCTGAGTCCTGGTTCAAGGTGGGATAAGACGGGAAAAACCACGGAGCCATGCTCATCGAATAGACTCACGGCGTCTTCGTGTGCTGCGATCGCTTTTGCTGCGGTCCTGCCGTGGTCTTTAACTAACTTCAAAACTCGCGGGCCACAAACGCTTAAGGCCTTAGCCATTCCGGAACCGTGTTTGAGCATTAGCGACCGGGCAGTCGGACGGTCTGGAAGAGAAATGTTTTTCATTGCAGCTCTATAGAGTTCCTGGCCAACGCCTTTCGGCAGCTTGAATAGTTTCCGTTGCAAACGACCCATAGAAGAATGATGAGAAACCGGATTTTTAAACCGAAGGTTTCAGCGCAGCGGCACGAACGCCACGGGCATCAGGCGCGTGGTTTTCTTTCTTCCTTCCGGAGTTTTTTCCACTAGAACCAAGTCCTGCCCAAAGCCCGTTTCCTGCGGATAAACCAAACGCCCTCCTTTCTTCAACTGTTCGAAAAGCTTGGGAGGAAGCTCTGAGCAAGCCGCGCTCACTACAATCGCGTCGAAAGGCGCTTTCTCCGCAAAACCGTTCTTGCCGTCTCCGTGCACAAGCAAAACGTTCTTCCGCCCTGCAAGCCGCTTTTTCGCTTGCTCGTGCAGGGACTGGAAATATTCAATGGAGACTACCAAGCCTTTTGCTCCCGCAAGCTCTGCCAGCAAAGCCGTTTGAAAGCCGTAGCCCGTTCCTATTTCCAAAACCCGCGCGTCTTTATGCAGCGAAAGCCGGTCGAGAATGAAGGCTATTAGCGTTGGCTGGGAGGTAGTCTGGCATTCGGGAAGGGGAACTGGCTTGTCTTCGTAAGCGATGCTTTCCAGCTCTTCAGGAACGAAGCCGGCCCGGTCGACTTTCGCGAAAGCGCTGGCGATAGAAGAAGAAACTCCTGTTGAAGAAACGAGCGTTTGCAGCTGCCGCTTGTCCATTTCGCTTTTCGCTAGGCCTTTTTCTTGACGACGATTTCGAGAATGCCGTTTTTCAGAGAGCTCTTGAGGGTTTTGGGGTCGACTTCCGCTGGCAAAACCATGGTTTTAGAGAAAAACCGTTGCGGGTCTGTCACGCGCAAGCTCAATTGCTTGGCGAAAGCCTTGACGTCCAAGTGCTTTTCGTCCACGCCAGGCAGTTCGGCTATTACAGTAACGTTTTCAGGGTGGTTTATCACTTCCACGAACGGCTCGTTCTTCTTTTGCTCCTGCCTTTGCACGCCGGGAGAAGCGCCGAATTCGGTCAAACGCCCTTTGCCTTCAGGCCCGAATTCGAGAGTAAAACCGTAAACTTTTGGGCGCGTGCCTTCCATTTTCTTCAAGTCCGCTTCGTCAAAATGTTCGAAGTGTGAGTCGAGCATGTCGCGCATCATTTCCTCTATCTTGTCGAATCCGGCGAAAAAATCGTCGTCGAAAAAACCCCTGCCGAAATTGTGTTTCTTCATGTTCCCAAGCCTCCCTACAACACGAAAAAACGCAGTGCAATAATATAAAATATGCGTTAAACCCAAGTATTCTCTTGTAGCCCCGTCGTATAGCGGCCCAGTACAGTGGGCTTTGGCAAGTGCGGATAAGCGAGCCTTTAGTGGCGAGCAACTCCTGCGCTTGAAGAAACCCACGAACGGCGGTTCGACTCCGCCCGGGGCTATATACACGATTCAAAAATCAGTAGGCTTTCGCAAAATGCGCCGTGGTTTTCGCGGGCTTCGAGCAGTACACGCACTCGCCTTTCGCAGCAGCGTCGAAAGGAACCAGCCTTATGCTCGCGGTCGTTTCTTCCTTGATTGCCTCTTCGCACCGCGCGTCCCCGCACCACCCGGCTACGACAAAACCCTTGGTTTCGTCCAAGGCAACCTTGAACTCGTTCATGTTTTTGACTAGCGTAGTGTGCGACTCGAGGAAAAGCTTGGCTTTGAGGAAAAGCTTCTTCTGAATGTCGGAAACCAGGAACTCCACGTAATCCGCGATCTTCTCTTCAGGCACGAACTCCTTCTCTCCGGAATCGCGCCTTGCAATCGTAACTCCCACTTTAGCCAAATCCCTCAAGCCTATTTCGACGCGAATCGGAATGCCTCGAAGCTCGCTTTCGTTGAACTTGAATCCTGGGCTTTTGGCCGAGTCGTCCACTTCAATGCGCAGATTCAGCCTTGCCAGCGAGTTTTTGATTCGCTCTGCAGCGAGCAAAGTCATTTTCTTTTCCTCTTCGTTGTAGAAAATCGGGACTACGGCAACTTGCGTTGGCGCTATCTTCGGCGGCCAAATTAGGCCTCGGTCGTCCCCGTGCACCATAATCGCCGCTCCAATCATGCGCGTCGAAACGCCCCACGACGTTTGCCACGCGAACTCTTCACCCTCGCCTTCGGTCTTGAACTTAACTCCAAACATTTTCGCGAAATTCTGGCCCAAGTGGTGGGACGTTCCCATCTGCAAAGCCTTTCCGTCGGGCATTATCGCCTCGATCGTCGTAGAATACAATGCGCCTGGAAACTTTTCAGAATCGCTCTTAACGCCCTGCACTACCGGAATAGCTAGGAGCTCTTGGCAGCATTCGGTATACCAACCCAACGCAGCCAAAACTTGGTCAGCCGCCTGCTCTTTGGAAGAGTGCGCCGTATGTCCCTCTTGCCACAAGAACTCGCGAGTGCGCAGGAAAGGCTTGAGCGTTTTCGTGTCCCAGCGTATTACGTTCGTCCACTGGTTGAGCTTCAAAGGCAAATCTCGGTGGGAAGAAATCCATTTCGCGAAAAAATGGTACATTATGGCTTCGCTCGTCGGCCTCAAAGCCAAACGCTCTCCCAACTCTTGGTTTCCGCCGTGGGTGACCCAAGCCACTTCTGGAATGAAACCTTCGAAATGCGCGGCTTCCTGCTTGAGAAAGCTTTCGGGAATGAAAATCGGGAAGTAAGCGTTTTTCACGCCGCCGGCCTTGAAAAGCGGGTCTAAGTACGCTTGAATGCGTTCCCAGACGAAGTACGAATCCGGGCGGAAGACCATGCAGCCTTGAGTGGGCGCGTAGTCCATCAACTGCGCTTTCTGCACTGCCTCAAGGTACCATTCCGAAAAGTCTTCGTGCTTCTTGTGTTCCAAAGCCATTGAAAAAACCATTGCTTTAAGCAAACATCGATAAGGTATTAATTGTGCAAAGCGATTTTTTAACGTTGGTAAAATGAGAATTGCACCGCATCCATTCCTGTTCCGGGTAAACAAGCGCGCTTACGAAGCAGCATCCTCCGAATACGGGCAGAGGCTTCTCAAACACAACCTCCTCAGCGTTTACGCTGAAGACCCAGAAAAATTCAAGCGCTATATGGTTGGAGACATTTGCAATGTCGGGGGGATAAAGCACACGGACGCCGTTTTCGGGAGGGTCAAAGACCACATTGGCATTTCAGACTTGAACATAAGCATGACTGCTCTCACGAAAGGCGCAGAACTCGCAAAACAAATTGGCTATTCAGGCTGGAAAAGGGTTTTGGCGGGATTGTGGGCAGCGAGGATTTTCCATGCCGCAAAAAGCGTTTATTCACAGCCTTCGTGGGCGGAAAAGGATTTCGCCAACGGTTTTCTTAAGAAATTTAAGACCAGCAATAGTATTGAAGATGTTTTCGAGTACTGCAGCAAGTTCAGGCTCGAAATGCTTCACAGGACCATCGGCAACCCGCCGTTGCGCGCCCTTCCAAACCCCGACCTAGAAGCCCTGAGGCAAATTGCCGGCGATACTTACGCCGTTCCAGATTCTATTGCGCTTCAGGAATGGAGGCTCAGGGCTATAATCAA
This sequence comes from Candidatus Norongarragalinales archaeon, assembly GCA_035291125.1. Taxonomy (GTDB): domain Archaea; phylum Micrarchaeota; class Micrarchaeia; order Norongarragalinales; family Norongarragalinaceae; genus UBA10210. The sequence goes on along the minus strand of DATDSY010000054.1, from coordinate 4,132 downwards.
TTCAGCAAGGGAGGAAATAGCAGAAAAAATCGAGGAAAGCAAAAAAGCCGATGGAACACCAGTGAAACCTACTCTGGCAAGCACGAGGGTAGTAAATCACGCCAAGAGGCTGGGCAAGAAAAAAATGCTGCTAGTGCTGGAAGAATTCGAGAAAACGCATCCAGCCAGGCAAATCGATTACAGGGTCTTGATTCCAGCCAAGCACGTAATGGCGGCCGCATGGCACGAGCTTACAGGAAAATACGAACCAGGAAGTTTTTCAAAACTATCGTTTTAACGTTGGCTCCGCCATCCTGGAGTTTTCCGGTTTCAACGGTGGAATTCGTTTCCTTTTCCAAGTAAGCCTTCCACTTTTCAACAAACGCTTCCGGCCCGTCGACGAAAACTTTAGCCTTTTCCCCGACGTTCAAGCCCTTGCTCTTGCGCAGCTCTTGAATCGCCCTGGAAACTTCGCGCACCAGCCTTTCTTCCACAAGCTCCGGCGTTTCTCCGCAGTCCAAAAACACTTTTCCCTTCGAGAAGTCCGCGCCCTTCGCCTCCGGCCCTTCAAGCGTTCCCAGCGTAACGATTTTCGCATTCGCAAACGCTTCAATCGTCTTCTTCAGCGCTAGAACCGCCTTCTTCGTTTCCTCGTCTTCGGTTGCAACTGCAACAGCACGCACCGGCCAGCGCAACTTGATTTTCGCTTCCTGCCGCAATGCGTTCGTGCTTTCAACTATTTCCAGCGCGCAAGCCATCTGCTTTTCCAGCAAACCGTTTTCCAGCGCTTTCGCGAACTGCGGATAGTCTTGCGCGTGGACGCTTTCCCCCTCGATTTCTGAAAACTCTTCGAACATTTCCTCGCAAACGAACGGAGTGAACGGGGCGAACGCTTTCACCATGGTTTCCATCACCGCCCTTAAAACCGCCTGCGCATTCTGCTTGTCCGCGCCGGCGTACGAAGGGGAAACGCGGTCTCTCACGAGCTTGATGTAAGTCCTGGAAAAATCGTCGAGAACAAAAGCCTTGAGCGCCGAAACGGTTTCGTAAAGCCTGAATTCTTTTCCATGCTCCTGCGACTTCAAAGCGCCCTGCAGCTTCGCGAGAATCCACTTGTCTTCAACCGACAGGGAAGAGAAGTCTATTTTCTTCGAAACGCCTCTCGGAGCGTAAGTCTGCACGAAAACGAAAGTATTCCAAAACACGTTGAGAAAACGGTTTGCCTGCTCTACGTCGTCCCAAGCGAAGGAGAAATCTTCCGAAGGGTCGTGGTCCAGGAAAAACAAGCGAAGAGCGTCTCTCCCGAATTTCCCTATCACATCTTCTGGCGCAACTATGTTGCCAAGCGATTTGCTCATTTTAGAGCCGTGAGCATCGAGAACGAAACCGTGGAAAACTATGTTTTTGAACGGAGCCTTGTCGAAAGTAATCATGCTGGTAATGAGCTGCGAGTTCCACCACCCGCGAATCTGGTCCACGCCTTCAACCTGCAAGTCGCAAGGCCACAGTTTCTCGAACTGTTCCTTTTGCGACGGATAGCCGAGTGAAACCCACGAGGCGACGCCAGAGTCGAACCAAACGTCGAGAACGTCTGGAATTCTTTTGAACTCGCCTCCGCAATCGCACTTCCACTTTACCGCGTCGATGTCGGGCAAATGCAAATCCAGTTCACCCGCGAAAGAGCTTTTCTGCCGCATTTCTTCGACAGTGCCGATAACTTCGACTTTTCCGCACTTCGAGCATTCCCAAATGGGCGCAGGCGCGCCCCAATATCTCTGCCGAGTTACGGGCCAGTCTTTCAAATTCTCCAGCCAGTCTGCAAACCGGTCGCTCGCCCAGCCTGGAACCCAATTCACTTTCGAGTTTTCTTCCTTCAGTTTTTCGAGCATCGAATCAATGCGAATGAACCACTGGGGAACGTTCAAAATTAACAGGGAAGTGTCGCAGCGCCAGCATTTCGGGTACTCGTGGCTCACGGTATCGACTTTCAACAGCGCGTTGCGCTCGGTAAGCAATTCAAGAATGATTTTGTCCGCCTGCTTTGCGTACTTTCCCTGCAGCCACGCGCCTGCCTCGCTCTTGAAAATCCCGTCCAAGCCCATGGGGCACGCGATGGGCAGGCCTTGTTCTTTGCCCACGGCAAAATCTTCCTTGCCGTGTCCCGGAGCAGTATGCACCAGCCCCGTTCCCTCAGCGATAGAAACAAAACGAGGCGACAATACGACTGTAAAAACTTTCTCGTTTTCTTTTGAGAGCGTTTGAAGCATTGGAACCATGTCCGCGAAAGGATGTTCGTAACGCACGCCAGCAAGCTCGCTTCCCTTGAGCGTTCCGGCAATCTCGTATTTCCGGCCGGTTGAGCCGAGCACTGCTTCAACCAAATCTTTCGCGATAATCAAAACCTCGCCTTGCTCTCCGCTCAACTGCACTTTTGCATACTCCGCATCAGGATGCGCCATTACTGCCATGTTTGAAGGCAAAGTCCACGGGGTGGTCGTGTAAATGACGAGAAACTCGTTGTCGCTATCCGCGATTTTGAATTTCACGAACAACGCGGGATCCTTCACCGTTTTGTATTCTATTTCATTGAACGCCACTACGGTCTCGCAGCGCGTGCAAACGTGCACGGGGTAATTCCCTTTGTACACCAGCCCTTTTTCGAACGCTTTCTTGAAAGTAAACCAAATGCCTTCCACGTACGCGTTGTCGAGCGTCAAATAAGGCTTTTGCCAGTCCATCCAAACGCCAAGGTTGGAAAACTGCTGGTTCATCACTTCAATATATTCGGTTGCGAAGTGCCTGCATTCGCCCACGAACTTCCCGACGCCGAACTGCACGATGTCCTTCTTGTTCTTGAAACCGAATTTTTTCTCGGTCTTCACTTCAATGGGCGTGCCGTGGCAGTCGTACCCCGGCTGGTTCCAAACGTCGTGCCCCTGCATCCGGAAAAAGCGTATGAACGAATCCTTGAGCGTCTTGTTGAGCGCAGTTCCCATGTGGATATACCCGGTGGCGTAGGGAGGCCCGTCCATGAAAAAGAATTTCGGCTTGCCCGCAAACTTTTGCTTGACGCTGGCGTAAGTTTCCTCGTGCTTCCATTTCGCCAAAACATCTTCTTCGATCGACTTGGGGTTGTAAACCATATGCAATCCAACTTCGCGTCTTAAAACTAAAAGCTCGTATTCTAAGAGTAGGTCGCGAATCGCTTAAAACATTTCGCACTGCGCGTTCAGCGGCATTTTACTTTTTATTCTGAAACCGGCAAACCAATTTATGCCCAAATTGCCGTTCAAGGAAATAAATCCTAACATCGCTTTTCACGTTACCCGGGAAGCCAAAGTTCCAGACATTCAGCGGGAAGGGATAGTAAGCCAACCCGGAAGCGCAAAAAACCATTATTTTATACTCAGGCCGGAAGTAAGCGAACACAGCATTCATGACGGCATAGCTGGAAGCAAACAGAAAACCCTTGAAATGAGCAGACTTTCAGACGAAGAGTTTTTCGAAAGGATAATGAAGTCGATTATGATAGGCGTGGGACATTCTGGAACTGGCACTGAGGAATGGCGAAAAACGCCTCCAGCAATAGTCATTATCGACCGGGAAAAAGCAAGACTGCTAATTTCACAGGAAGCAAAACGCGAGAGCCAGGCAAAAGAATTCACAGGGCAAGGCTTTCTGAGCGCCGGCGGCAAGAACGGCGAGTTTTTGGACGAAGGCGGTTTTTCTTTCGCAAATCGAATACCGCCAGGAGCAATAGTGGGAATAGCTCACGCGAAAGAAGGAGAAGACGCAGGCGTGCTCGCAAAAAGAATGTTTAAAATTCTCAAGGAAAAAGGGCACTTGAAGTAAGGGGGCTGCCACCAAAAAGCTTTTAAGTTATCTAACCTTAGTCTAACTAAGGTGAAATAAGATGGAATATGTCAGCCTTAACTTGAAGGCGAGAAAATACACTAGCAAAGTATTGGGAGTAATCAAAGAGGCCTACGGATTGAAGGACAGGGGGGAAGCGCTGGACAAGTTCGCCGAAATGTACGGGCAGGAATTCGTCGATAGGGAAGTCAGGGAAGAGGTGGTTCGCGACTTAATCACTTCCTGCGAGGAACACATCAAAAAACACGGTTTCAGGAAACGAACTTTCAAAGAACTTGAC
>DATDSY010000053.1:0-5495 GCA_035291125.1 Candidatus Norongarragalinales archaeon | reverse complement strand
ATTTTCCGGCTGGTTCTCCTTCGCCTTCTGTGAGTCCGTCGACTTCCCCCTCTGCGTCTCCGTCAGCTTCGCCTAGCGTATCTCCCTCGCCTAGTCCGAGTGTGTCTCCATCACCAAGCCCCTCCCCATCGCCTTCTCCATCCCCGACGTCCGACCCTTACTTGCTGGGATACTGGAATTTCGACAATTACAACGACACTGCCGTGTTCGATTCCTCGCTTTACGGAAGGACCGGTTTCTTCACTTACGGCACTGCGCCGCAAAACATCGTTGCAAACGGCGTTCAAGGCAATGGCTTGAAGACGAGCCAAGCGACCGGCGCGCAGTTGAACGTTCCCTACACGGGCTTTCTGGAGAACGGCGGGCCGTTTACGATAATGAGTTGGTTCAAGCACGATACTGGGCTTATCGGGCCGTACGACGCGCAGGGTTACGGCGGAATTGAAAAGAAAGACTACCGCGCTCGGCTGTTCTGGACCGGTTTTGGCAGCTATTTCGAAGAAGGCTGGGGCTGCAAAGTCCTTTCGGGATACAGTCCCGAAATCAGAATGAGCATGTCTGTTGCGGCAGGTGAATGGAACAACATGGCTTGCGTTTACGACGGCAACGTTTTAGTGTTGTACGTGAACGGTATGCTCGTGGCTTCCAATACAATCGGGGTCATAAGCTACGGGGGCTCAGGCGGTTTGGTAGTTGGAACGTCTCCAGCGGGGCAGGTTTGGAACGGAACCATCGACGAAGTGCGAGTTTACAACAAATCTCTTTCGCAAGACGAGATTTTCTCTTTCATCCCCCAGTCTTCGCAGACCATGCAATTGCTGGAAACCGCGAAAAGCGCGGATTCATTCGTGGACTTTTTGGGTTTAAACCTTCACGATTGGCCTAACTTTATAACTGTGGTAGTGCCGCTCGTTGGTAATTCCGGAGTGAGGCACGTTCGCGATCACCTTGGAGCCACGGGATTAAACTGGCTTCAAACGAAAATGGCCGCGTTGTTGGTTTATAACGTGCGTTTCGGCTTGATTGCCGACAATAGGCCCGACCCCAACATTTACATTTCCGCCACTCAAGCGCAGCAGAACGTGAAAACGCTTTTGCAAAACTTGGGTGCTAACTCTGTCGATTACGTGGAAGGGCCGAACGAGCCGGACAACCCCAACATGTTCGGCCCCTCGCCAGTACCTCCAAACTGGATGTCCGCAATCCAGAATTACACTAAAGACCTGTACACCGCGTTCAAGGCTGACCCCGTTACGCAAAACGTGGTTCTCGTCGGTCCGTCCCTCACCAATTTCACGTGGATGACCGAAATAGGCGATTTGACGCCTTGGGTTGACTTTGCAAACGGCCATCCTTACAGCTGGGGAGGTTCTTCCATTGGTTATCCCGGCTTTCAGGTGTTGGACCGGGAGCTTTACGCCCACACTCTTCCTTATCCCGGAATGAAGCTGAAGGTGACTGAAACCGGAGGTTATCACACTGGAACTGCGCAAGGCTTTGTTTCCGAATACGTTCAGGCCAAGTACGCCGTCCGACGTTTGTTCGTGGTTTTCAACCGAAGCATTGTCGACAAGGCTTATTACTACGATTTCATGGACGACGGGACGAACGAAAGCAACCACTACCACAACCAAGGCTTAGTTTACGTAAACGGCACTCCCAAACGCTCTTACAACGCCTTGAAAAACACTCTCGAGCTGCTGAAGGAGCCGGGCGCTTCATTCACCCCAACGCAATTGAGCTACAACCTCACGGTGAATTCGACTTACTTGAACCACGTTCTCCTGCAAAAGAGCAGTGGAGACTTTTATTTGGTGTTGTGGCTCGAGGGAGACAGCACGAATGCCGACCGGGTGAAAAGCACGGTCGTCGGCTTTAACACTCCAATCGCGCAGGCGGTTGTTTATTCCCCAACCGAATCGACTGCGCCGATTGCAAGCTATTCAAACCCGACGCAAATCGCACTTGAAGTGCCGGACAAGATTTTGATTGTCAAGCTCACGCCGGCGTGAGCGCAAAAAACGGTTTTTAAACAACGAGCGTCAAATATTTTCTGTGCCGCAGTAGCTCAGCCTGATTTTTGAAATATTGTCATTTCATTAAGGCTATGGAGAGCGTCCGCCTGAAGAGCGGTACGCCGGGTGTTCAAATCACCCCTGCGGCATTCTTCTTCTAATTTAAACTGCACCGACCATTTGTTTTCATGGCGCTTCCACTTTTGAAGGCAGAGCATCTTTTGATGTGCGATTTCGACGGAACGCTGTTTGACGGCATGAACCCCAAGGCCGAAGCGTTGCACCAAACTTTTTCCGAATTCTTTCCCAGCCTTGCGCGCAGGAAGAACGCGATAATGAAAAGTTTTTTCGACCACGGAGGGCGTTCTACTGAAGATATAATTCAAGGCACGGCAGAAAGAATGAACGTAAACTTGGATGATGCGGTTTTGCAGAAAATGCGCGGCCGCCAGCTCGAACTCGAGCGAAAATTCGTTGAAGAGAAAGGCCGGTTTTTCGAAGACTCGCGAAATCTCAAGGAATTGGAAAATCACGGGATTGCAGTGGGCATAACCACGAGCGGAGACCAGCCTTTGGTGCACGGCCTAGTCCACCGAGAGGGTTATCAGGATGTTTTCAGCTTCATCGGCGGCAGGGGTTTCGAGTGGGAGAAAAAAACAGGAGGGCAGTTCCGAAAGGGCAAATCGCACTTGGAATTAATCAACGCCTACCGGCAGAGGCACGGATTGCCCCCGCTTTCCATTTCGTATTGGGGCGACACGGTCAAAGACCTGGAAGAAGCTGTGGCTTTGGGTGCAGAGCAGATTTTCATGCGCCAAGGCACGATGCGCAGGAAAGACATTCTCGCGGCGGCTGAGCGAATGGGCTTGCGGACGAAAGTCGTAGTAGTAAAGCTCGCAAGGGAAGTCATAGAACACTTGCGCAATAGGGCTTCCTGAACACCGCACGGTTCGGTCGGCAACCGTTTTATTTGCGCGCGTTTTGGTTATTGCATATGATTCCACTGCGTTTTCTCCTTGCTTTCGTGCTTTTGCTTCCCACGCTTGCGTTAGCCGTGGATTCCAAGGACGTGGGTTCGGCGAACATAGCAATGGACTTGCGCTGGAATATCGCTGGCGAAGTTCCGGGAACGAAAATGCTGAAAACATTCGGCTATCCCAACAATACCTTTCAAACGGTTTCCCTTTCATCCAACTCTTCGTACCGAGTGGAGAAAGACCAGTTCGGCAACGGGCTCCTGGTTTTCGAGTGGACTGAAAGCGGGCCGAGGACGATCCAGTTGAACGTCAGCGCGCAAGTGGATTTTGACACGCACTGGGCCAAAGCCGAGGCGGATGATGCGGAAAAATTTGCATCAAACACGAAGTTGGTTTCGGTGGACGATTCGATTGCAACGCAAGCCTCGCTTCTCTCTCAGGGTGCGTCTTCCGACTTCGAGAAACTAACGCGCTTTACCGAGTGGGTTTACAACGTCTTGGAGTACGACGACTCGTTTTGGCTGAGGCAGCCGACTTCTCCAGAGATTTTCGTCGAGCGCAAGGGCGTGTGCAACCAATACTCGCATTTGGACATGGCTTTGCTTCGAGCGCAGGGCATTCCCTCGCGGTTCGTGGCAGGATGGGTTTATTCCGGCAAGGAATGGGGGCCGCACGCCTGGACTGAAGCGTTGATAGACGGAAAATGGATTCCAGCCGACGCCACGTACAACGAAGTCGACACGCTGGACGGCAGCCACGTTGTTTTTGCTTACGGCTTCGACCAGGCGGACATCAAGGAGGAATTGACGCGCGGGCTGAACATGAATAAAACGCAGGAAATAGACTTCGTTTTCTTCGAAAAGCCCAGGGCGTTTTTCAAGCTTTCGGCAACCGCGCCCTCTCAAGTGGGCAGCAACGCTTCGGAAAAACTAACCGTGCGTTTGGCGAACGGCGACAGCAAGCCGCATGCGGTTCCACTCTCGCTTTTCGTGCCTTCAGAGCCGAAGGAATTGGAAATAAAAATCGTCGGCAGCCCCGCTTCCAAGCTCGTTTTCCTTCCCGCGAAAGGAGAAAGGGTGGTGTCGTGGGACTTGCTTTTCCCGACGCTGGAAGAAAGCTTCATTTACAATTTCACCCTCCAGGTTTCTAGTTTTGGATTGAAGGAAAAGATTTTTGTGAAAGGCGAGGCTGGAGTGCAAGAGCAAATAAAGAAACGCGTTTTGCTCGAGTCGATCGAATCCGTGCAGGGTCTTTCGGAAACCACCGTTACTGTTGCAATCGCAAACGCTGGAAACGCTCCGGCTCAAGCGCAGGTTTCATTGACTCTCGGAAACGTCACTCGCACGCAGCCGGTTTCCCTGGCTTCGGGAGAGTCTAAGCGCGTGGAATTCGTTTTCTCCAGGCCGCTGTCAGGAAAACAAGGGCTTTTGACGATAAACTCTTCCTCTGCGATTTCCACCCATCCGTTTGAAATAGTGGAGGCTCCAGAATTGCTTCCGCCTCCGAAGGGGTTTGACTTGCAGGCTTTGGGGTTGCTTGCTGCAGGGGTTTTGCTCGCAATAATGGCAGTTTGGTTCTTCTTCGTTAGAAGCAGGGCGTAAGAAAACTTTTATTTCCCTTGCCTTACAGAATTTCTTTCGGCTTCTTAGTCATGCGGTCGTGGTCTAGTGGTATGATACCGCCTTGCCAAGGCGGAAACGCGGGTCCGATTCCCGCCGACCGCATTTTTCAAGTTCTCGCGAAGCTCGTGTTTGCGCTGCACCCTTGAATGAATTTTTCCAGGGCGGCTTTCAATTCGTTTGCAGCGCCTTCAACTTTTTCCGCAGGAATTCCGGCAGCTCCATCGACTACCAAAACGAATTTCGCGGTCGTTTCCGCGATTTTAGCTTCCTCGCAATCGCGGTAATTCCACTTGCGGCACAAGATTTTTTCAGCGTCGGCGTAAACCACTTCCCCTTCGTTAGCCTGCTGGATTTCCTTTGCGCCCAACGGCGTGAAGCTTTCCCCTTCGTTGGCAAAGCGCAAAACCATTTCTCCAACTATCTTTTCCCTGTCCTGCCCGCCGACGGGAATCAAATTGCGCAATGAAACTAAATTGTAGCAGTCGACTAGCGCATTGACGCGCGGGAGCTGTTCGCCGTTCAAAACCCTTTTCGCTAACGCTTCGGCAGAAGGCTTTCGTTTGGTCGGGTCTTCGCCGAACGCCCTGTACATTTTCCTCCACGCTGCCACATTCGGCTGTTCGGCGAGGTTTGCGATTTTTCTTGTTTCCTCTTCGGCAGCGCGGGCTTGCTGCAAATACGCGTTTTCGTCTGCAAACGCGTTTTTGGCGCATTCGCCCTGCACTATCCCTATCGTAACTCCAGGAAACCTGGCGGCTATTTCTTTAGAAATCTTCAGCATATTCTTCCGCTCTTCAGACGCATCATTTCACCGTATTTTATTTCCTTCAGGCAAGTCCCTGTCCAAAACGAGTATGCTCAATTCCTTGTCTTCAGGCGTG
>DATDSY010000052.1:0-5626 GCA_035291125.1 Candidatus Norongarragalinales archaeon | reverse complement strand
TTAAAGTAAGGCTTAGAGCACTGTAGAAGTGCAAGGTGAATGGATAAATGGATGGAGACAGCGGCCAAGGCGGCTTTAGAGGCGGCTACGGCGACAGGAAAATGTACAAGGCAGTCTGCTCAGATTGCGGACAAGAGTGCGAAGTTCCTTTTGAACCCGCACCCGGAAAGCCTGTGTACTGCAGGGATTGCTACCAGAAGCACAGAAAGCCCCGAAGATACTAAATTCGGGTTTTTGACGCTTTTCATAGCAAGAAGAGGGCCGTAAAAAGCCCTTTTCCCTTTTTTTTCGTTTTTTTACCGGAAGCTGAAGGCTTTTTTTACGAACTGCTTTTTATCCTATCACGCTTAATTAAAGAAAAGCAATTTTAAACATACCAAAGGAGAATTAGATTAAAAATGCAATTGAATTTCAGCGAGCCCGTTTCCAGAGCACTTTCGGAACTCGGCTTTACGGAACTTACGGAAGTGCAGAAACAGGCGATTCCCTTCATCCTCCAGGGCGAGGATTTGATTGCGCAATCGCGAACCGGAACTGGAAAGACGGCTGCGTTCGCCATTCCAATTCTCGAACACTTGACTTCAAAGCCCCCGCAAAACCACGTGCAAGTAATTGTCCTCGTGCCTACCCGGGAGCTGGCCATTCAAGTCGGAGCCGACTTTAAAAAAATAGGCAAAAACACCCGCTTGCGATTTCTCGTCGCGTACGGAGGCACTGGAATCGAACGGCAGATCGACATGCTCCGGAGCGGAGTTCAAATCGTCGTAGGCACGCCAGGCAGGATTATCGACTTGATCGAGCATAACGCGCTCGACCTTTCACGCGTGCAGACTTTCGTCCTCGACGAGGCGGACGTCATGCTCGCCATGGGATTCAGCCGCGACGTGGAGAAAATAATTTCCTTCACGCCCCAGAAAAAGCAGGTTTTGCTTTTCTGCGTGGATTTGCCCGAGGAAATAATGACCCTCGCGCGCAAGCATATGCGCTATCCCCAGCACGTCAAGCTCGTGTCTTCGGACAAGAGCGCGCAAGGCGTAAAACAAGTTTTCTATACCGTGCAAGCGGGTCGAAAGCTCAGCGCGTTGCTTTACCTCTTGAATGAACTCCAGCCCGAACGGGCCCTCATCTTTTGCAGGACGAAACGCAGGGTGAGCGAACTCGCAAGGCAGTTGAATTTCAACGGCATCAAGGCCGACGGCATTCAAGGAAACTTGACTCAGGCGCAGAGGACGAAAGCCATGCAGTCGTTCAAGGAAGGGTTCACGAAAATACTCGTTGCGACCGACGTCGCATCGCGAGGAATTCACGTCGAAGCGATTTCACACGTTTTCAACTACGAGCTGCCTTACGACATCAACAACTACATTCACAGGATAGGGCGTACGGGCAGAATGCACGCAGTTGGCGAAGCGGTTTCCCTATGCTATTCCGACGAGCTCGGCACGCTGGGTCAGATAGAACGCTTGATGGGCAAGACTCTCGATGAAAAGACGCTTCCCCCGAATCTTCCTGCTCCAAAAATGCCTCCGTTTTCCGAAGGCAGGCGTTCAGGCGGACCTTCGAGATTCGGCGGTGGCAGGCCTCAAGGCAGGGGCGGTTTTTCACGCGGCAGAGGCGGCTTTTCTCGCGACAGCGGCGGCCGTGAACCTGTGCGTAGAGGGCCTTCGACGCCAACGCGTTTCACTCGAAGCGCATGGCGTTAAACCGGAAAAAGCGCTGGCTTTAAGTTTGCTTCAGCCTTAATCGCTTTCGTTGACCCGCCGATGAATTCTTTAGAGCACATAGCCTTGGGCTTTGCAGCCAACGCGTCCGTATTATGGATTCTCTCGCAGGCAGGCTACTACCTTCCAGTAATGCAAAACGCTCCGCTTGTGCTTGCGGCTGCAGCAGCAATAGCGCTGTTTTCAATCCTTCCGGATGTAGATTCGATCAATTCTCTCGCCAGCAAGCTCTTCAGGCTGTTTGCATTGCTTGCAGCGGCAGGCTGGGCGTACGAATTCTTTTCCTCTAAAAGCGCTTTCGCGCTTGCGAAAGCGGTTTTCGCGTTGCTCGCGGTGGCAGGGCATTTTCTTTATGCGAAAAGCGGGCGCATGCACAGGCAATTCCCCCATACTTTCTCCTTCGGCGCGCTCGCGTGCGTTGCAGTGTTTCTGCTTACCGGCTCTAAAGCCATAGCCATCGCTTCCGCTATAGCATTCGCATCACACTTGATTGCAGACTGGCATTTTCTTGCAGCGCTAGGCAGGGACTCTTCTTTCTTCAAAAAGATTTTTTAGAAACCCGCTTGTGCGCCAGCGCGTAGAACGCGATCGAAGCCCAGAACAAGACGAAAACCGCCAGCGCCTCCAAAAGCCGCGTGTTCGAATTGTTTTCGAAAACCATTGCGAATAGCAATACCGACATTGCTAGCGCGGCAGCGAATTGGGGCAGCAAGACCGGGACGAGCATGCTTTCCCTTACGCTGAAAAAATATATATTGCTTGTTTTCCCCTCGCTGGACGCGGGCGGCGTGCGAGGGAAACGCTTGGTTTACGCGCAAGCGCGATTTTCCGCTGGTTTTTAATACGCCGCGAGAGTTTTGTTTCTATGCGCTTGGGTTTCGTGACCGCATTGACGAACGACTTCGATGCGAAAGAATTGATACAGGCAATCGCCCAGCAGGAAGTTGGCGTGGACTTGGAGTTTGAACAGGCTCCCACGCTCTTGAACACTCCCGCTGCAGTCAAAAAACTTTTCTACAGCGGCGCGGAGGCGTGCATAGTGTTCGTGCAGTCGAGCGGGGAAGAACGGATTTCGCTGGCGTTGGCGCAGGAAAAGATTGTGGACGTAGAGAAAGACGCGGGGAAATACTGCATAGTGTGCACGGTTTTGGACGAGGAGGAAAACGCGGCCGCGTTGGCCGAAGAGAGGCTGAAGGAAGCTTTGCACTTGCTTTTGGGCGTGAAAGCCGAAAAGCCCCAGCAGGAATCGCAGGTGGACTTCTTCCAAACGCCTTCGACTTCATTGGACATGTTCAGCCCTTCGGGCGAAAACGAAAGCAGCGGCGGAAAACCGCTGTTTTAGCAGAAAAAAAAGGGTCGTGGTATAAAAATGGTTTTGGAGAAAAAAGCGTTGTGGATTTTGATTCCCGTTTTGCTAGGGGTTTCGCTCTTGCTTGCAGGATGCGTTGCGCAGCAAACTGCTCCTTCGCCCACCGCTGCTACCGCAACTCCGCTCGCGAGCGTGGAAGTGCCTTCACCAACGCCAGACGCAACGTCAACGCCATTGCCGACAGTGGAAGCTTCACCAGACGATAAGCTTATGCTGCTGAAAAACTCGGCTGCAGCAGTATTGCAGCAGGTTTTCGGCGTGGAATTCACCTTCTCGCGCGAGAAAGACCCGGTCAGCGGCGCCATAACCTACTTCACCGCCGGCTCAAGCGATTATTACGAAGTTCAAGCCACTGTTGCGAAGGGCATTGGAAAACAGTGGCCTGCGACTAAAACCTTGGCGGAAAAGCCGGGCGAAAGCGGGTTGAAGAAAACCGTGGTTTTCACTCAAACCAGCCTCCAGCAGCCTTCGGTTCAAACGGAGTTCGAAATGGAGTGCAACAACTTCGCGCAGACCGTGAAAGTCACTTTGAAAGAGCAAAATACGGGAGCGCTTCCGTTCGAAAACTTGGCCAGCAACGTCACTCGCCTGTTGATAGACTCGTGCCCGTAATCCGAACCGGCCGGTGCAGCAGCCGTGAGGCCCAAACCTCCTTTTTTTATTTTCCCTTCCCCTAATGGGCAAACGGTTTTTTTGCATGCTGTCGTTCAACCCCCCGAAAGTGCGAATAGGCGTTAAGGAAATAACGCTCGACCACGCTGGCGATTTTTCTTTCATTTCACACGCGCACAGCGACCACGCCTTGAAAACGCGCGTTCCGTCCATCCTAGCTAGCGAAGCGACGGTTGATTTGCTGAAGGCGCGCGGCTACGCTTCAGGCGAAAGCGTCGTGCACGAGCATTATGGAACAAAGCTTTTGGGCGCAGGGCACGTTTTGGGGGCGCGGCAGTTGGTTGCAGCCGGAGACGAAGGAGTAGTGGCGTATACGGGCGACTTTCGCTTGAGCGACTCTCTTTGCGTGAAAGGCGCGGAAATCCCGCAGTGCGACACCCTGCTGATGGAAGCGACGTTCGGCTCTCCGGAATTCGTTTTTCCCGACCGCGAGAGCGTGGCGAAGGAAATAGCCTCGTGGGTAACTGAAAAGCAGAAGGAAGGCATGGTTGTTTTGGGCGGTTATGCGTTGGGCAAGGCGCAGGAGCTGACGAAAATTTTGAACGATTACGCCGGAATTGCGCCGGTGGTTGACGAAAGCATCGCGAAAATAAACGACGTTTACGTCAAGCACGGCGTGGCTCTTGATTACGTGCGCTCTTCCTCCGACGAGGGACTGAAGGAATTGGAGAAAAACTTCGTAGCCATAGTGCCAATGAACCGAGTGAACAACAATTTCGCCTTTCAATTGAGCAGGGCGTACTCGAAGAAAGTTTCCGCTGCGGTTGCCACGGGCTGGGCTTTGACCGAGCGGTTCGGCTCGATGCAAAAGTTTTGCTTGAGCGACCACTCGGACTTTCCGGAATTGGTGGAGTTCGCAGAGCAGACTGGAGCGAAAAAGATTTACACGGAATACGGGAGCGCAAAGCGTTTGGCTCGGGAATTGCGCAAGAAGGGTTTGAACGCGCACGCTTTGGAAGAGCAGCAAAAGCTTTTGATGGCTTGGGGAGAGTGAATGCGATGAAAATACTGTTTTGCTACGTGACTTGCAGGAACGAGGCTGAAGCAGAGAAAATCGGCGAAGGGCTCGTGAAAGGAAAGCTTGCCGGCTGTGCAGTCGTGATGCACCACGTGAAGTCTTTCTTCGCGTGGAACGGGAGCGTGCAGCGGACTGCCGAAGCGCTGTTGTTTTTGAAGGCTCCCTTGCGCAACAAGCGCAAGATTGAGGCGGCAATAAAGAAAATGCATTCTTACGACATTCCGTGCATAATCTTTTTGAACGCGGAATGCCCGGAAGACTACGGAAGGTGGCTGGAAAATGCCGTCAAGTGAAGCGCACGTCCGTTACGCAGAGGAAATTGTCGAGCACTGCTCAAAACTTAAGCTTGACCCCGGTTTTCAGGAAACCGTGAGGACTTTCATAGTTTCCAAAAAGATTTCTTCGTTTGAAGATTTTGATTGGCATATGGCTGAAGAGATACGGCAGATGGATAGTTATCTGCAAAAGCAGAGGGCTGCGCTTTCCAGTAAATATCCCTCCAGCGGCGTGGAACCTAAACATTCCGCGTTGTCTTTCATGGCTAGTGACGTAGTCGGAGCTGCTAAATTGCGAGAAAGCATTTTCAACAGGCTGAAGCCGGAATTGGCCAACTGGAAGAAACTAAGCTTGTCTTTGCGGAAAGACGAAGAAGAATGACTATTTCAAGTGGCAAGTGTCGTTGATTCTCTTTATGCGCCACAAGCTGTCGCGGTAGTAGAATTCGCTTATCGACGCGTTGTCCGTGTGGAAAACACGCCATTTTTCCAGCGGCATTCCCAAGAGAAAACACGATAGTGTGGTGATGACCAGGTGGTGGGTCAAAACCATTGCGCTCTCGTCTTTCTC
>DATDSY010000051.1:0-7186 GCA_035291125.1 Candidatus Norongarragalinales archaeon | reverse complement strand
GTGAGAAGGCCGTCCTTTAGCTGGGCGAGAAAATGACGTGCGAGGAGCCTGAATTTTTCGACTTTCTTTTCGTCGTAGCGGTCCCTGACTTTTTCTTTCGAAAGCTCGAGCTGGAAGTAAATCACTTTCCGCACGAGCTGGGAAGAAAACTCTTCGTAAGACAATTCGCCTGCTGAAATAAAGCCGTCGGCTTCGTCGAACTTTTGGTTCAACAGCCTGCCGTCGCTGAGAAAAGATTCGGATAGTTTTTCCATTAGATATTATGGCCGATGGAGGATATAGTGCTATGCACTGTGGCGTTCTCAGGCGATTGTTATCGTTCCAGTCATTTCTTGTCCTGCGTGCCCGGTTATGCCGCAGAAAATCCTTTCGCTATTCCGGGGGGGAGTTACTTAGTTTTTTTGCAGAAAGATTCGAAGAAAACGATTTTCGGTGAAACGCTTAAAAAGTCGCCTGCCTTGAAATTTTGAGTATGCACTCAAAAATAGTTTTGCTTTTTCTCGCATTCGTCCTAGCCGGCTGCGTTGGAACGGACTCCGGCAATTCCGCCCAGGCGAGCGCGCAAGCGCCTTCGGCATCCGATTTTGAAGTAAAGTGGTACGATGCCGTTCAATTCAGGGCGGCTTACCCGGCATCATGGACCGCCCAGGAGGGAGAAGGCTACACGCTTTTCCAGTCTCCTGTTGAATCTGAGTCTGACGAGATTCGCGAGAACATTAATGTGGTGGTGGCCCCGATGCCTGCGGAATCAACGCTTCAGTCTTACGTTGAAGCCGCGTTGCAGCCGAGCGTCGAGGGAGGGGCTAAAGTCATCGGCGCAGGCGACCTCACGTTTTCTGGAGTTCCTGCGAAGAAAGTGGTTTACTCCGAACAGAGCGAAGGCATGGAACTGCAGTACTTGCAGGTGTTTGCGGCGAAAGACGGAATGATCTACATAGTCACTTACACTGCCACCGTCCAGACGTTCGGCAAGTTTTTGGCTGAAGTGGAGAATGCAGCGAGATTGTTTGAAATAAAATCTTCTCGGCAGAATGCTTCGCCGACGCCTCTTGCATCTTCGTCAACAGCGCCCGAGCTGGTGAGAAAATGGCGTGTGTATTCGCAGTCGATTTTCTACGACGAAGGCGGCTCGAACTTTTTGGAGACTCCGGCAAGCACGCTTCTCGAGCTCAAGGCCGATCAGACGTGGTCCTTCGGCTCTTCTTCGGGCGCATGGAGCGTGCAGGCGATTTCCGAGGGCGACTGGGCCAAGTGGGGTATGCCGTCTTACGGTCCGACGCGCAAGCTTGTGCTCAACGGCTGGAACGGCGATGTCGGCGACGGGCCCATAGATGAAACCGAGAGCCGCGCTGACTTCATGTGGGTGATATACCGGGTCGGGCCTCCTGCAGTGGAAAAGCCGGCGCAGATACAAATGAAGTTCGGCCAGACTTACCCTTAGGCTGAGGCGGAATCTAGATCATGCGCAAACTTCATTTCATCCTGTTTCTCATTTCTTTGGCTTACTTTTCGTCAGCAGTTTCATTCCAGCTTTCAGTCACCGCGCAAGGCAGCGGCTTCGTTTCTTCATCTCCCTCGGGAATCTTGTGCGGCGCAGCCTGCGTTGAATCCTTCGATTCAGGCAGGGAAATTTCGCTTACCGCAACTGCGCAGGAAAGCGCGGTTTTTGAAGGGTGGTCTGGAGGCTGTTCAGGCAGCCAACAGTCTTGCACTATTGTCATGGATTCGGACAAGAGCGTGACCGCAAAATTCACCGGACAGGTGCTCTCTGAATACCTCTTGACCGTGTACAAATCGGGTTCAGGACGCGGGACTGTGAGCTCCACTCCAGCAGGAATTTCTCTTGGCGTGATTGCGCCATACGATTCAGCAAGATTCGCTTCTGGAACGCAAGTCGTTTTGACCGCTTCGGCTTCAGCAGGCTCGCGGTTTGACCGCTGGTCTGGCGACTGCAGCGGATTCACAGCAACCTGCACCGTGCAATTGTCTTCAGCAAAAACAGCCACAGCCGTTTTCTTGCTTTCGGGTTCTCCTGATTCGACTCCATCCCCTTCTCCCGAAGCATCGCCTTCATCCAGCCAGTCTTCAAACCCGTCGCCGACTCCGGCCACGCAGAAAACTCTAGTAATCACCAAGCCTTCCGGCCAAGGCATAGTGAGAGCGTGGGCGATCGGCAGGAGTGAAGCCCTGTGCGGCGCGAGCGAAACCGAATGCAAGTTTACCTACGACTCGGGGGCGTCTCTTTCGTTGGATGCCGTTCCAGTTCCAGGCTATGATTTTGCGCAGTGGGGCGGCGGCTGTTCCGGCGACGTTTTCTGCAGGCTCGCGCTCAACTCAAATGCGGACGTAAGCGCAGTTTTCAGGAAGATGCAAACCGGCGCTGGGCAGGGAATTTTCGGCAACGGTTCTCAGCCTCCCTCGTTGTTGGTTCCGACGCCCATGCCTACGCCCGGAGGCAAGCAGGATTATCCCCTGCAAGTGTTCGTGAGAGGAGGGGGCAGCGTGGTTTCGGGTGACGGACGGATTTCGTGTGGATCGCGATGCGAAGCCAAGTACGCCCGTAACAATCAAGTTCCTCTCGCTGCAAAGCCTTCTCCTGGCCACGTTTTCGTAGGATGGGGTGGAGTTTGCCGTGGCGTGGAGGAAAGCGACTGCGTTGCTTCAATAGAAGGTTCGTCGCTTTTCGCTTCAACGACGCAAGTTCAGGCTGTGTTCGAGCCTTTGCTGCATACTGTAAGGGTTTTCATTGACGGAAACGGCTCTGGGTCAGTAGCCGACGGTGTAGTAAGTACGGCTGCCAGTGGCCGAGCGCCTGTCGTTGAACCTGGGCGAATCTTCAAGATAAGCTGCGGGTCTTCCTGCGCCGCCCAATACCCGACTGGCGCGGGGGTAAGCTTGTACGCCTATCCTGCAGGCGAATCGTCTTTCAAAAAGTGGGAGGGCGATTGCACCAGCACTTACAAGGACGGTTCGCTGGACGTATGCTACATAGGAGACATTTCGTCTTCAAGGCAAGCTCGCGCTTTTTTCAAGGGCCCGCCTGCCCCGAACAAGATTTCAATAGAAATAACCGGACTGGGCTCGGAACAGGGAGGCGTAGAACTCGAAGTTATGGCTCCTGGCAAGCCTGCTGAAAAAAAGGTTTGCAACTCCAGCTGTTCCTTTGAATACCGTCCGGGAACGAAAGTAGGCTTGACTCCGAAAGGCGGCGTGCGCGCGATATTCCAGGGGTTCAGCGGAAACTGCCTGGGAACCGCACAATGCTGGCTTACCATGGAGCAGCCCCGGCAGGTGGCAGCGCACTATTCGCTTGCAACCTTCAATCGCCTTACCGTAGTGAAACCGAAGATGGGCGTGGTGCACTCTGAAGACTACAAAATCGACTGCGGCTACAATCACGACAATTGTGCTGCCGAGTACGACAACCGTTCTACCGTTAACCTGAAATTCGAGGCGTTCGACGATGGCTTGTTTTCAAAAGGATGTGGAGGGGTTTACCGGGGGCTTGCGCGCAACGGCTATACCTTGGTTGACGTCTGCTGGGTGAAGATGGACCGAGACAGGACTGTGGAAACAAAGTTTTCTCCAGGGCAGGAGAAGTACATAGTGAGACGGGCTTTGGACGAGTCTTTCAACTACCCTGCCTATCCAGGATTGAAGGAATGGGCGCTGCAGGAGGACCATCCAATCTTCCAGCGCACTCTTGCGGAATTTAAAGCTGGGAACGCCGGCAGCAGCGAAAAGGACGTGGCGCAGTGGATTTCGGGGCATTGGGACGTCTATTATACGGAACTCGGCGTAGGAGAGAGGATGAGGGCGTATGACGCGAACATGGTGAAATCCGTGCTCTCTGCAGAGTTTTACGATGAGATGCGGAAGAAGAGCGGCCTCGGCGCCTACATATACGACGAGTCCAACCTTCCCTTCCGCAGGGCTTTGGAAATGTGGCTTTCGGTGCACCAGCAGTCCGACGCGAAAAAGAAGTTTTGGGACATCCTGAAAAGTTCACGCGCTTCTTTCATGCGGGATACTGGAATTACCGATTTTTTGAATGCTCCCGCACCAACTCCAATTCCGAAAGCTTCAAAGCCCCCGAAAATAAATTCGATTTACCCCGAGAACCTGCAAATCGCCAGAAGGACTTCGATCAACGGCGAAAACCTAGGGTCAGTGAAGGAAGTTAAAATAAACAACAACAACGTCGACTTTGAATTCAGCAGCGTAGGATTGTTAATCCTTACCCACGTGCCTTGGGGCGTTGTTTTGGGAGTGCACAAAGACCGCCCCGCGACAGTCACCGTAACCAATCCAGATGGTTCCGCAACCGCCGACCTCGTCTCTTCATCCAACCTTGCTGCAAACAAGATTGTGATTCCGCGGAACGCGCAAGGCAATCCTGAAGAATGTTTTGGCGGCGTAGGCAAGGGATGCGGCGGGCTTTTTGGAGTGAAAGGAGGCGAGAGCAGCAGCGTCCTGTGGCGCGCTGGGTGCGAGGCTGAAGTAAACCGCGAGCGCGTGTGCCGAGTGTCTGCCGGCAGCCTCCGCCACGACAACTGCTGCGTACGATATCCTTCAGGCAAGTACTGCGGCGGACCGGGCAACGACGGCAAGCCGGCTGAGGAAAACAACCACGACGGCAACTGCGTAACCGAATGGCACGAAGCGTTTTGGGATTCGGTCTGGGGGCGCACGTGGGAAGTGAGGTTCAGCCTGGCGAATTCTCCGGACTTGACTCCGGGCGGCACGCGAAACGGCCGGTATCCCGAAGGAGAGGCGGTTTCCACTCTCAACATTTGCGCGCAAGCCGGCCAGGAAATGCGGGAAGAAAAGGACGCTGCATTCTGCTGTTCAGGCAGGCTCGACTGGTGGAAAAAATGCGTCTAGCTTATTGCCAGCCTCAGTTGTCCCTGCGTGTAAAGAGCCCTGTAGTTCCAGCGTTTGCGGAATAAGCCGCGCAGGCTCCGGAAAACACCTGGTTATTTAAGAGTTAATCGAGCAGGAAAAGACATGCTTGAAATAGTTGCACTACTGGCGCTGATACCCCGCACGAAAATGCAGCACTAGGCATGAACGGTATAGTCATCTGTTCATCATTCAAAGCACCAAGTCAAAGGCTATTGCAAGAGCCATGGACAACACGAAGAGCGAAACGAAAAACCAGGCGGTCGGCTTGGTCAAATGGCGGGTGTGCAACAGTCGAGAAACGACCGCGGCTACTGCCAGGAAAAGCACGGCGAGCATCGTGAAGAAAACGTTTAGGGAAAAGAGTGGCGAGAGCGAAGCGACTCCTAAGACGAGAGTTGAATTCACGAGCGTAGAGCCTACCGCATTGCCCAACGCAAGCGAACTGCTGTTTTTCCTTACGGACTGGAGGCTCACGCTTAATTCCGGGAGGGTAGTGCCTATGGAAATTATCGTGGCGCCGATTATGGTTGAGGAAAGGCCCAGTATTGAAGCGAGCGAAACTGCGGATTTCACGACGAAATCGGCGGAAACCAAGAGAAACGCCACTCCAACCGCGAAAAAGAATAAGGCGAAAGTCGCGTTTTGCCTCGTTATGCCATCCCCCGTTTTTTTAGACTTTTGCCTTACGCTTATCACGGCGTAAGAAACGAAAACCGCAAAGAGCACTAGCGTGGAAATGAGGCTTGGAAAGAAGATCAAGAGGAAAGGAGCGAGAGCAGCCAAACCGAGGATGTTGGTGGCTTTCCAAGCGTCGTTCTTGCTTATTTTAATGGCTGAAACCAACGCCGCAACTCCGAGCACGAGCGTAACGTCTGCAATGTTCGCCCCCAAGACGTTTCCAGCGGAAATTCCGGGCGCTTTTTCGAAAATAGAGGTTATTGCAATTGAAAGCTCGGGCAAAGAAGTGGCTACGCTCACGAGCAGAAAGCCTATCGCCATTTCGCTTACTTTCAAAAACTTTGCGAGAATGACCGCGTTGTCCACGACCGTTTCAGCGGCTTTGGCCAAAACCAACGCTGAAACAAGCAATAACGCCAACTGCTCGAACATAAAAATAGGACGTGGCTTGAGAATAAATTCGTTGTTTCCCCGTTTCGCTGCAGCAGTTGGACGCTGTTTCCGCAGCGTTTTAAAACTCAGCCTTTTCCTTTGGGCTCTTTGATTTTCACTACCTGCGGTTTTGCAATTTCACCAGACTTGGTTACTTCAAAAGCGAAAGCGCCTGCCGTGGCGATTACGTTCGTGAACAGGAGTATCAAGAATACAGTTTCGGCAAAGTACGGGATGATTATTCCCTTCTCCGCAGGCAGGAAAGCCAAGACTGCCGCGACGAGTACGCGCGGCAGCATAGTGGTCAAGACCAAAGAATATTTTTTGAACGAGTAGTCGATCAGGAAGAGCATTTTTACTCCGACGACTCTTGCAGCGAAAAAGCCTACCACTGCCAGTATAGATACCCATAATGCGGGCGTTGCAAACAGAGAGGGGCTGAGCAGCAAGCCCAAGTAAACGAAGTAAAACGTCCTGACGAAGAAAGAAACTTCATTTTGCGCGTGCATTATAGCTGAATCCAGCTTGAACTCGCCTTCCCAACGTAGGAATTCTGCTATTTGCTGTGCATTCCCGAGTATCAAGCTGAACGTGAGGACTGCAATTGCCCCGCTTCCGCCTAGAAAGTTTATTCCTGCGTAGAGAATAAACATGAACCCTAACGTAACGACATAGCCTAAGGGCTTTCCGTAAAACCTTTTCAAAATTCCGAGCCAGAACAGCCCAAAAACGATGCCTGCGACCAACGCTACCGCGAACGCCGACGCGATGCTGGAAGCAGCTTGACTCGCGCTGAAGGAATTGATGGTCAAAACCTGGAGTATGACGAAAGCAAAAACCAGCGAAAGCACGTCGTTAATCAAAGACTCTAGTCCAAGCAAAACCCGAGTATCGTCGCTTACAGAAAGCCTTTGCACAATAGACAGCACGACGTTGGAACCAGTACCGCCAGCAATCACTCCCAAGAGCAACGCGTGCAGGAAATTCCAGCCGAAAATGAAGTGCGCAATGCCGCCAACGAATACCGCGCCTAAAACGAACACTGCGATTGAAAATATGCTTGCGTTCGGAATTTCCGTTAATACTTTTACTAAGTTCAAGTTCAAGCCGCTGTCGAAAAGGATTACGATCAGCGCCAGAGTCCCCACGGTGGAAGCCAACGGGAGAAAAT
>DATDSY010000050.1:0-3549 GCA_035291125.1 Candidatus Norongarragalinales archaeon | reverse complement strand
GCATAAAAATGCTTTCGGGAATATGGCCTTTGTCTTCAACGCAATTGGCTGAAGTGAAAAAAATTTTCGAATCAGGCGAATTCGTCGAAAAGCCGCGGCTGGCGTGGGGTGCGCTGCACGAGAAAAGCGTTTTGGACGAGTATTTGCGCTTCTCCTGCTTGAAGCTAAAGCCTCTCGATGGAATGAAAATAGTGGTTGACGGGGCGAACGCCGTTGCAGGCGAAGTGGGCGTCAAGCTCTTGAAAAAGCTGGGAGCAAAGGTGGTCGCGTTGCATTGCGATTTGGACGGAACTTTTCCCAACCACCTTGCAGACCCGTCAAAGCCAGAAAACGTGGTGGACTTGCAGAAGCGCGTGTTGCGGGAAAAGGCTGTTGCCGGCATAGCGTTCGACGGGGACGGAGACCGGGCGGTTTTCGTGGACGAGCGCGGGGGAGTAATGAAAAGCGACGACGCGAACGTCCTGTTCATACGCGAAGTCCTCGCGAAAAAAAAGGGCAGCGTGGGATTCGAGCTGCGCTGTTCGATGGTCGTGCGCGAGGAGATTGAAAAGCTTGGGGGTACGGCGGTTGAAACGAACGCCGGGCGAATTGCCGTGCGCGAGTCTATGCGCAACGGTGCGGTATTCGCCTGCGAGTCGACTGGCCACGTTTGCTTTGCGGAAAACAACGGCTTCGACGACGGAATTTTCGCTTCCGCAAAGTTCTGCGAGATCCTCGCGCTCAAAAAAACTCCCGCTTCAGTGCTCGCGTCTTCAGTCAAGCGTTATTTTGCGACGCGAGAGCTGCGCATTGAGTGCGAACGCAAGCAAGAGGCTGTAGAGCAAGTGGAAGAACGGCTGAAGGCGAAGGGGCTTAAGCTTTTGTTGTCCGACGGAGTCAAGTATGCGGATGGAAACGCGTGGGGTTTGGTGCGCGCTTCGCAAACCGAACCTTTGCTGAGCACGCGGTTTGAAGGCAGGACGCGAAAGGATTTGGAGCGGGTTTACGCGTTGTTTGCGGAAGCAATGCCTTCGTTCGCAAAACTCCCGCAGCTGGAAAGCGTTTTGCAAAATTGATTTAAGGTGTGTTTTTGGTGGACGTTTCAATAGTGATTCCAGCTTATAACGAGGAAAAGCGCATTACGCCCACTCTGGAGGGCATCGCGGCGTTTTTGAAAAAAAGGGGTTTGAATTTCGAGATTATCGCTGTTTGCGACGGCAAGGACGCGACGCCGAGGGTAGTGATGAATTTCGCAAGAAAAAATTCCTTGCAAAAGCGCGTGAGGGTTTTGAGTTCGCGCGTTCGGCTGGGAAAGGGCGGAGCGCTGCAAAAAGGGCTTGCGGCAGCGAATGGAAGGGCGGTGGTGATGCTTGATGCGGATTATTCAGTTCCAGCTTCTGAAATCCCAAAACTGCTTGACGCTCTCGGGGAAAACGACGTAGCGATAGGCTCGCGTTACATGCGCGAGTCGAAAAGGAGGATTCCTTTCGTGCGGCTGGTTTTCGCGCACGCTTTCAACCTGATCGAAAGGGTTTTGTTTTTCCTGCCGTATCAAGACACGCAGTGCGGATTCAAGGCGTTTCGCGCGGGTGCTTTGAAAAAACTCTTGCCGAAAATCAAGACCACAAATTTCGTTTGGGACGTGGACATGCTTTTTCAAGCGCGGAAACTGCATTTGCGAGTGAAGGAAATTCCAGTAGTATGGACCATGCGGGGCGGCGGGACCATTACTTACTCCAACGGGTTTAAGACCGCAGCCAGGATGTTCTTCACCCTATTAAAACTCCGTCTTTCAAACTGATTTTTGTTGTGTGGGAAAAATGAAGTTTGATTGCGTTGTAGTGGGCGCTTCTTGCGTGGGAGGAATGACCGCCAAGGCTATTGCGAAGGCTGGCAAGAGCGTGGCTTTGCTTGAAGAACACTCGGTCCCTGGAAAATTCAACAAGTGCACTGCACTCGTTTCTGCCACGGGCTTGAAGTCAATCGGAGTGAACTACCGGCCCACGGTCGTGAACAAAATTCATGGTGCGGTCGTGCATTCCCCCCGGCTTTCGTTCACCGTGCGCCGCAAGGAACCGGTCGCTTACGTGTTGGACCGACAGGCTTTTGACGAAACTTGCGTGAATGAAGCGGTAGACGCCGGCGCGCAATTGTTTTTGAGTTCCGGCGCAAGGGCGATTGTTAGGGATAATGGAGGCTGGACTACGAAAACGAAGCAGAAATCGAAAGATTTCCGTTCGAAAGTGGTCGTGGGTGCGGACGGCTTGTCTTCCACCGTTGCGCGTGAGTTGGCTTTCCCGCCTTTCCGGCGTTTCGTTTCTGCGTGGGAAGCGGAATTTTCGTTCGAGCAAGAGCCTGCGGACAAAGTGCACGTTTTCCTCGACCAGGCGATTGCAAAAGGCTTTTTCGCCTGGTCTGTTCCCGTTGACGAGAACACTGCGCGCGTGGGCCTTGCTACCGCACACCCTTCCTCGCTAAACGCAGGAAAACAAAGGCTTTTGAAAAAACTTTCGTTGCGCGAGGGGCAGAAGAAAGGCCGCGAGTTCAATTATTCCATCCCTCTATTCCCTCGCGAGCAAACGCAGAAGGAAAGCGTTTTGCTTGTCGGCGATGCGGCGGGGCAGGTTAAATCGACGACGGGCGGTGGAATCGTGTTCGGCGGGCTTTGCGGGGCTCAGGCTGCAGCGTCAGTGAAGCAATTCCTGGATGGGGGAATGTTGGATTATGAATCGCGCTGGCGCAAGGCATACGAAAAGGCGTTCAAGATGCACTGGCTTTTGCACGACCGAGTGTTTTCATTGCCGAACGCGGGCCTGGATTTTGCTTTCGCGTTTGCAAAACTGGCGTGCGTGCCGTTGGCGTTGGAAAAGTTCGGCGACATGGACTTCGTGTTCAAGCACGGTTGATGTTTCGAACAAACAATCACTTAATATTTTTTTGCTAGCATATTCCTTTATGCAACGATTAATCCGCGCTATTCAATTGCACAATGAGACTAAAGTCATTGAAGCGCTCAAAGAACCAAGCGTCATTTACAAGCCGGACGGAAATTCAGAATTAGACGCGCATTGGTTGATCGAAAAAGTCAAAGATCTGAAAGAACAATTGCCGGGCGAGGAACTAAGCGATAATGACCGGCTTAGGAAGCGGGTTTTAGGCGCCCTCATCGGGGAAGCGATGATGGCTCGATTGAATGTAGACCAAAAGGAAAGGGAGCTAGTGCGTCGGGTGATTGCAAAGAGGACTGCTTTAGACCACATAGAACCAAGCGGGTTGGCTCACGAAACCATGAAACAGATTTACGATCACTTTGACAAGCTAAAAGACCAGCTTAAAACACTGCATGCTAATGAGAAAATAAACTCCGACGAATTCTATTCCATATGGGATCATGCAGCTAACGGTGCAATCTATTTCACCCCGTAGCCTGAGAAGCGAAAAATTACTTTCCTGCTTTCGCGTCGGAAAGGTTAGGCGACTTTGGTTTCATACTAGAAAAATGGTTTTTTTTACAACCTTGCTGCGGTAGCTATGGTTTATAAATTCGGCTCGCATGCTTTTTTCCATGGG
>DATDSY010000049.1:0-13107 GCA_035291125.1 Candidatus Norongarragalinales archaeon | reverse complement strand
ATTAAAGACGGCTGCAAGATCGCAGTGGCTACAACCGCATCCCGGGTGAATGCCGAAGCTTTGCTGAAGCATATCGGGGTTTTGGAAAAGCTAGATCTTTTATTGACTGGGGAAGATGTTGCAAAACCCAAGCCTGACCCGGAAGTTTACTTGAAAGCAGCTGAAACGCTCGGCGTAAAGCCGGAAGAGTGCTTGGTTTACGAGGATTCGGAAAACGGCGTGAAGGCTGCCAAGGCCGCAGGAACGCAATGCATTAAAATAGAACCTAAAGATTTTGAATAGTAACAAAGGTGGTTTTGAAATGATGGCGATTTTGTTGGCTGCCGGAGTTGGCTCGAGATTGCAGCCTTACACCCAGGGGATTCCCAAGCCGCTCGTGCCTTTGGGCTTTCACGGCGGGAGAATAAAAGTAGTCGCTGAAAGGCTTTTGGAGCAAGTGAAAAACGCGGGAATCACGGACGTGGTTTTCGTGGTGAACCACAAGAAGGAAGCTATAATGGATTACTTCGGCAACGGAAGCCGCTTCGGAGTCAACGCATTGTATTGCTTCCAGGAAGAGCTGAATGGCGACGCCGGCGGCATATACCTGCTGAAAAACCATTTGAAGGAAACTTTTCTCGTGCTCGACGCCGACAATTACTATGAGGACGACGAGGTTTTCAAGAAAGTCATCGAATACCACAAGAAGCACAAGGCTTCTGCGACGGTCGCAATGACGAAAGTCCAAGACACGCGAAAGTACGCGATAATGAAAGTCGAAGGAGACAAGGTTCGCGATTTGGTGGAAAAGCCGCTCGAAAACCCGAAGTGGAACAACGACGCGAAGCTAGGCATATTCGTTTTCGAGCCTTCTGCGTTGTTCAAGTACGGGCAGGAAATAGCTCTGAGCGAGCAAGGCTCTTTCTCGACAACGCAAATACTCAAGTCTCTCTCGCAAAAAGGCAATGACGTGAGAGCCGTGAAAATCGAAGGCCATTTTACCGACATCGGCACGTGGGACCGCTACCAGGAATTCCAAGAGTGGCTTTTGAAGCACGGCAGGAAAGTGTAAGTTGCTATTTTCCTGCCTTGCGCCGCATCAAAAAGACGGCAGCGAAAAGCGCTAAAGCAATAGCCACAAAGTGGGTTTCGGGAACCGGCGTCCGCTTTTTCACTACGGTGAAAGCGTTGGGGTCGAACGCCTTGAAAACACTCTGCCCTTCCGTCGCCGTCGCGTTCGCCCAGTAAGACCCGTCAGGCAATTCTCCGCCTTGAATGCCTAGCTTTTGCGGGGTTACGTTCACTGAAAAAACGCCCGGCTCTTTGAAAACGACGTCTGAAGACAAGTCAACTCCCAACACCCGCACGTTCAAGTTCGGAATCGCCTCTGCTCCGGCCGGAAGGCCGTTTGAAGCGTAGTTGTAGAAAACCAGCAATGGCGCACTTTGTACTTTGTCGGAAGAAACTATTTTCCCTGCATCAATTCGGATGAACCGCCATTCGGAAGTGTTCGATGGCGTAGGAGGAAGGCCGTCTGCGAAAACTAAGGTAGTGGATAAAACCAGCGTTAACGCAGCCACGATGAAAATGAAAGTTCGCATGGAAATACCAACGCAACTCGCAATAAAAAAGCTCGCGCAGATGCCGCAAGAGCTCTTACGGCCCGTACTCGCCCAAAACCTTTTGCTTGCGCTGCAAACCCTTGATTTTCGCCGACGGGTTTGCAATTTCATAGTCTAGCTTGAAAAACTCGAATCCTTCGCCCGCAAGCATTTTCAGCGCGTTGGAAGTTATTTCCGGAGCGCACAGGATGCCGCGCACCCGTTTTCCCCTGCGTTTCTGAAGTTGTTCCACGTACCTCTTCAGCTGCGTGACCGCATCCAAGCCAGCGCTCCGGCGCTTGAGCTCGATTGCAACGAGGTTTTTAGCCGAGTCTTGCGCAAGGATGTCTATGCTCCCGCGTTTTACGTCGCTCTCGCCCTTCAAGGGCGTCAGCCCCGGCTCTATCAAGTGCAAGTCTTGCATGAGGATTCTCGCCAACTCCTTTTCGCTTCCGAACAATTGGAGTTTGGTGTCGTCGTGCATTTCGAACGAATCGCAGAAATCAATGCGCTTGAAGTGCACTTCAATCAATTCGTGCATGGGCTTTGTCCGCTCGGATTTTACGACGAGCTCGCCGTTTTCCTCCGTTACTGAAACAACCGACCCCGGGCCTTGGTAGTTTATGGCTTTCATTCCCGTGCTCTGGTGCACCAAAAAAGTGCCGTCGTGTTTTATGACTAAAAGCCTGTCGCCGTCGCTTATTTTCGAGGCTGCGCGTCCGGCGTATTTGATGGTGCAGTTGCCCACGCACACTGCCAGCTTTCCTGCGGCCAACGCGCGTTCAATGTTTTTTCTTGCCTGCGGAAGGTCCATTTGATTTTTTCACTACTCCGATCAACTCGCTTAGACTGCGGATGATAAAGTCTGGGGAACTCGACTTGAGGCGCTTCCGGGAACAAATTCCGTCGGTTATCGCAACTGACTTCAAGCCAAGGTGCCTTGCTGCGTCTATTTCTTCAAGAGAATCTCCGACTAGCATAACTTCCTCAGGCGCTAGGTCTTTGGTTGCAAGATAGTCCTGCAGTTTACGCAGCTTGTTTTTTTCTATCCACACAGTATGGACGTCTGAATTGGCGAGGACTTCGGAAAACAAGTGCGCCAGCCGAAAGTTTTCAAGGCTCAGATTTATGGAGGTTACAAGGTGGTTGCTCAGTATGATGCGTTCGATGCCATTCGCCTTCAGCCACGAAAGGGTTTTTCTTGCACCTTTGCGGGTTCTTGTCCTTTCCGCCCTGCGTGCGTAGTGCCCGTGGAAAGTTTCCTGTATCAATGCAGCCGATTTCTTCAGGTAATCACGGTCGAAACCGTGGCTTGCGTAAAAATCAACTATCGGCAGGGTCATCGTCTCACGGCATTTTTTTACTGAAAGGGTTTGGTTGCGGCCTAGTTTTTTCAAAACCCGGTTGATGCTTTCAACTGAAGCGAGAGTGTCTGCAAGCAAAGTGCCGTTCCAGTCGAAAACCACGAGCTTGATCATTCAAACCAGCTCTTCGCTGCCGTCGTTGAACCGCAGCAGGACTTCCTTGAAGGTTTTCTTCGCGGCGTACGCAAGCTCGTACATTTTTTCTTTCGACGGCGCTTCTGGCAGTTCAAACTCCTCGTTGACGAAACCGCCTTTCTCACCTGGATGGATTTGCTGCAAGGCGTACAGATCTGCGAATTTGCAGTACTCGCAAATCGATTGGATAGCTTCAGGCGTGTCGTTCAAGCCGGGAACGACGG
Organism: Candidatus Norongarragalinales archaeon; assembly: GCA_035291125.1. Taxonomy (GTDB): domain Archaea; phylum Micrarchaeota; class Micrarchaeia; order Norongarragalinales; family Norongarragalinaceae; genus UBA10210. The sequence continues at coordinate 9,804 of DATDSY010000049.1, read as the reverse complement.
TGGTGCGCAGTTCCTTGAAAACGCGCTTGCTTTCCTTGCCCGCCTCTAGGAACGCAAGCGACGAAAGGACTTTGCTCACTAGGATTTCAGGATCTCCGCGGAAGGCAGTCGCCTTTGCGTAAATATCCCGGTCGATGGGCGTTTTCACGTCCATCTGCACGTAGTCCACGAAAGGAAGCAAGTCGCGCAGCGATTCCGGGTAGTAGCCGGAAGTTTCCAGGCGTATTGCAAAACCCATGTGCTTCAGGATTTTCGAAAGCTCGAGAACGGCGTTTCCCTGCATCAACGGCTCTCCGCCCATGAAAACCACGCCTTCGGTGCTGGCCTGAAGTTTGGAAAAATGCTCTATGAAGAAAGAATTGGGCTTCGAGTCGAACTTGTCCGGAGAAGTAGTTACGAGAAACGGGACGTTGCACCAGTAGCACTGCAGCGGGCATCCGGCTAGGTAGACGACGCTCGCCGTTTTTCCGGGCCAGGCGGTTTCCGAAAAGTCAATTATGGAGGAAAATTTCAGGTTCAAGGCACTTGAACTAACGAACGCTGGAAATAAAATCGTTTGCCGTGTTTTCGGCATTTTCAAAGCTGTAGGTAGAAAACCGCCAGCGCTGCGAAGCCGCACAAGGCGTACAGCACTAGCACTCTCTTCACTAGCGCGTTTTCGCGCATCGGCTGCCGCTTCAAAATCCGGTAGAACAGCGTGTAGTTTTCCGCGCCCGCCGGAGGCGAAAGCCTTCCGTCTTTCGCTATCACGGGGCTGTGGCACGCGCGCCTTCGCACCACGCCTTTCGACCAGTAGTAGACGGTCGCACCCAATTCGTAGAAAGCGGGCAAAAGCAGGATCACTCCGTACTTCTCCATGTTTCCTACAATCACGGCTGAAGCGATTGCCGCGCCGAGAGAAAGCGTTCCAACGTCTCCGGGAAAGATTTTCGCCGGAAACCAGTTGTACTTCAAGAACGCGAGGCACACGGCCAGCGTAACCGCGAGTATTACTGCTGCAGGAAAAGCGTTAGCCTGTATTGCGATGAACAGGAGGAAGGCGGATATCACTGCAACGCTTCCGGCTTCCAAGCCGTTATACCCTGCGGCCATGTTGATTGCGTTCGCCGCGCCGGTAACGCCCAAGGGAATCAAAACGAACGTGTAGAGCAAGCCCAAATCCACCGCTCCGAAGAAAGGCAGGCTCATAGCCGTGTCGCCGGCGGTAATCGCCACTAGCGGAAAAGCGCCTATTACGGGCATCAGGATTTTAGTGCGCCACGAGAGCTTGAAAACGTCGTCGAAAATGCCGATGAGCGCGAGCAAGGTTATTGAAGCCAGTGAAGCCAAAAGCAGATTCGTTTCCCGAATGTTGTTTTGGAGGAAAACCAGGTAAAGCACTGAAACTAGTATTCCAGACGCGATTCCCGCGAAAATGGTGAAGCCGCCCAAGTACGGGATTTTCGGCTTGCTCGCCTTGTTGTCGTCGGTGCCAAAAATCCTCTTTCTAATCGCGCTTGAAATTAGGATGGGCGTGGAAAAGAGGGTGACGGAGAACGACGTTATGAAAAGCAAAACCAAAAGGGCAGTATCCATTTCATTCAAACCCGCAAAAATTCAACCGCTGGAGTTCGTGGAGTTTCCTGTTTCAGGCGAAGGCGATGGGCTTGCTTCAGGAGATGGTGAAGGCGACGGTGTTGGAGTGGGTGATGGCGCGGGCGTGGGCGCTACTACTCCGGGCCCGAGGTACTCGAAAATGCGCACCGAACCGCTCGGCGAGCGGAACGCAAGCTTGAATCCTGGAAGTTTCTCGAAGAAAAACAGGCGCGTGAACGCCGAGTTGAAAATGTTGCTCTTAACTCCCGCGAAACTCAGTTCGGGATTCAAGTTCAAAAACGTGCCTTGCCCTATCGGAACCAAGTAGCTTACGTTCGCGTCTGGGTTTTCGATTGTGCTGGGCGTTTGCGCCAGCACGAACCTGCGCTTGTAGTTGGGATCCAAGCCGTTTGCAGTAAGCAAATACAGGAAGTCATTGTCGGCGCAGTAAGTGGGGCCCAAACTGCTTTTCAGCACGGGCAAGGGGATTGCCGACGCAGAGCTGGGGCAGTTTTCATTCGCCACGGTCAAGTATTCGTAGTAATGTTCGGCTTCGTACTTGCTTTGGCTCGCGCCTGCACGCCAGTCTATCTCCGGCGTTGGCGGGCACAAGGGCGATTCCTTGTCGGAGCACGTTCCGCTTAGGAAAACCAGCGCGCCCCATTTTCCTATCAAATCAGAATCTACGAGCACGTGCGTCGCACGATGCGTTTTCATGATGTAATCCAAATCGGACAGTTTTCCGTCCACCATGGCCCTTGCAACCCCTTGGTCGAAGTGGGGGTAGTTGTTGTTAGGGTCAAGAACCGAATTCTAGTCTCCGAAGAAGGTTATCCAATGCCCGTAATCCCACCAGCTCAAAACGCGGCAGTCCCAGCCGTACTTGTCTCTGCATTGCTTTTGAATGACGGGATTCAGGCGGTTGGTGTTGTGGTATAGCCAGCCCATTGCGCTTGCCGGAGAGCCGGTAAATGAAGGAGTGAGTTCGGAAGGCAAGAGCCAGTCCGACGGAATGCGCGTGAATTGCAGTTCGTTCATGGAATTCGGGGCGGTTTGCGCTTCGGTGAAAAACACGCCTACGCCCACCAAAAGCACGAGGGCCAAAGCGTAAATCGAAACTTTCTCTAGATTCTCCAGCTTGAGCATTTTTCCTAGCATTTCAAATGCCCTGAGCGACTCTCCAAGCACGAACCCGAAGGAAAGCGCGACAGCAATTCCCAAGTGCAGCAGGAACTTCACTTTGTTCAAGCCTATGTACGCGACTGGAAAGAAGATTAGCATGAACAACAGCGCAGTGCGGCTCTTGTGTTCCGAATAAAGGTAGTAAATCGCGGTAGCTGCGATGCCGACCAGCAGGTAAATGAAAACGTCGCTGCTCGCGAAAAAGTCTACCAAACCGATGAAATCTGCAGAGCCTATTCCCTTTGCCATGAGCTTTAATACAGTATCAATCGAGCCGTTTAGTATGAGGAAGACGAATGAAATCGCGCCCGCAAGAATGGCGTAATTCCTATGCCCTTTGGAAAGGAGGGACAATACTGCGACGATTGAAGCCAAGACTGCAGCCAAAAGCAGCAGCAGCGGGGGGTTTAGTATTCCGAACGAAGGCTGGAAGAACGCTGCGGTAGTAGCGCCTTCCTCTTGAATGGTCTTGCCCAACGCACCTCGTGCGAAGGCGCTTCCCAACTGTCCCCGGAGCAAGTCAAGAAGGCTTGCCGACAGCGGGGTTACCAAAATCACGACTATTGCTACTGCCGAAAGCACCGCCAAATACTTCAGCCTCGGGCGGTGGGATTTGCTGGGCTTCAATTTTTCTAGGTAAAAGAGCGCAACGCAAAACAACAGAGCCAAGACCAAGACAATTAGGTTAGTGCTGAAAAACAGGAACCGCTCGCCCTGGGTGTAACTGGAAAAAGCCAAACTGCCCAGGACCGCGCCTCCGACTGCCATGGCATTCGCTTTTACGAAAGCTGCATCCAGCCTTCCTGACACGTAATCCAAAACCGATTGCAGCGCTATGTATGCAGTCAAGACCATGAACGGCCATATGTACTGCTGGCTTGACAACACCACCGCAGCCATTGAAAAGCCGGCGAGAAGAGCGAGCCGGTTGCTTTTCTTTCCTACTGCGAGGACGTAAACCGCGAAGAACAGGAGGACCATGAACAAACCGAAAGGCTGCTGTTCGTTCACTCCAGCCCCGAATTTTTTGATCAACTGCGGGAGGAAAGCGAAAACGCCCGCGACAACCAAACCAACGTATTGGTTGTACTCTTCCCTAAGCAGAATGAAAGCCAGGAAACCCAGCAGTGCCCCCACCAGCGGAGTGACGAGCTGAGCGAAGAGAATAAGCGTTTCTTTGGAGTACGACAGCCCCGCGAAAGCGTTGTATGCCGAATACCACGAAGCCTGCAGGTAGTGCATTAGCGGCGGAACGCGCAGGAAAAGCTGTTCTGGATAGTAAACTTCCGAAGAAAATACTGGAACAAAGCCGTCGTTCACTATCTTTTCGGTTATCTTGTCGTAAAAGTACGGGTCGAATTCGAAGAACGACGCGCTCCACGCAGTGGCGAAGCGCACGTAGAAAGCTGCGATGAAAAGCAGCAGCAGAATCAATCCTACGTGGTTTTTCTTTACGAATTCCTTCCACCCGCCGGAAAAGTCCGGCTTCAAGTGCGCCAGGCCGAACTTCTGCTTTTGGTAGTAAAGAAGCGCTGCCGACGCAATCAAAATCAAGAGCGCGTTGAAAACCACGAGCATGAACGAAAAGCTTATTCCCAGCAAAGCGAATTCGAGGAAAGACACCATCGGAACGACAAGCGCGGCGAGAACGAGGCCCACGAAAAACTTGTCCCAATTGTCGAAGAAAGTGTGCTTGAACAAGGCGAAGGAAAGGACTATGGACGGGACGAAATTGATTAACATTGACGCTAACAACGGCATTAAGTCTACCAAAAACCCACCACCTTGAAAATGAAAAACCGGACGATGCCGGATCAAGCGATTGATAAAAATAACACTAAAAGCGTTTAATAACGCTTTTGCATCTGCGTTCCGCTCAGCCTCTCCAGCCCAGTTTCCTCAACGCCTTCTGCGAGTACTTCACTGCGCGGCTGGCGTTGTGCATGAGCTTCACTTCCCACGGGTGGCTTTCCTTGAAAAACGCCGCGCAATTCCGCTTCAAAATTGCTTTCCTGAGCCCTTCGGCGTCTTCCGCGTCTGCAAGCAGGAAAGCTCTCCCTATTTCCCTAGTCCAGTGGGAATCGCTCCCTGCGGTGAAAGCCAGCTTTTTCTTTTCAGCCATTGCAGCCGCAGCCTTGTTCTCGTCAAAACCCGTTCTCCCGTTCGCGGCTTCAACGCAATCCAAAAAAACGTCCGGGTCGCGCTTGCGGAACGGGTGTGCGAAGCTCGCAATCCCGCCCTGCCCTTCGACTTCGTCAGCCACGTCCCAAAATTCGCTTGCGTTTATTTTCTCCTGTATGAAAAGGCACAGCACGTGCCCTTTTTCAGTAGTGACTTCCATGCCCGGCACGAAAATCAAGCCCCGCTTGCGGGCTTCAACTCGCATTTCCTTGACGCCGTTGAAAGAATCGTGGTCGGTCAAGGCTATTCCCCTGAAACCCTTTTTCAACGCCGCTTCAGCAAGCCTGGCAGGGCTGGTGATGCAGTCGAAAGAGTATTTCGACTGCGTGTGCAAATCGAATTTCGAAAACCCTTTGACGCTCAAGCCTTTCGGATTGAAGAGAAACTCACGCAACGTACTCGCCTTCCAAACTTCGTTTCTTCAGGATAAAGTCTTTCAAGTATTTCAAGCTCGTGCCCAGGGCGCCGAACGCTGGCAGCGGGTCTCGCGGGTCGAAGTAATCCTCGTAGCATTTTTCCAGCAGCAGGGAGGAAGCGAATTCGCTTGCAACGCCGAGCTTGCCTTTCGAAAAACGCAGTTTCTGCGCGTAGTGAAGCAAATCGCCTGGCATGAGCCACTTTTGTTTTACTCCAACCGCGTATTTTTTTACCGGCGCAACGTCGCCGTCCACGGCCATCTTGTAAAGCAAGAACGGAAAGTCGACGCCCGAAGAAACCGCCAACTGCACCGAACCCCAGAAACGCCCGTTCACTTCGAGGAAAGCCGCTTCCCCCTTCGCGGGCTGCTTGAATTCCACCATCGCCAGGCCGTGCCACTTCAGCGCACGCAATATTTTTTCCGCCTGTTTTTTCAAAAACGCGTCGTCCGTGCTCTCGCGCAGGGTGCTCGGACCGCCTGAAATCGGGTATTCGCGGACTCGCTTGTACGAAAACAGCGCGCGCGGCTTTCCTTTGTTGAATAATGCTGCCACTCCGACGCCCTTGCCTGCAACGTACTCCTGGATTATCGGCGCGACGCCCGTCTTTTTGAACACCAAATCAAATTGCGCAAGCAGCTCCCGCGGGTTGTGGCAATAGCTTTTCGCCGAAACGTACGCAGTCGTAGCTTTTCCATCGCCGGCTTGCGTTTGCGAACGCGCTTTCACCACAACAGGATAATCGAGCTTGTCTGAAAGCCTTTCCACCTGCAAAAGCGATGAGGGGTAGAAAGAGCGGGGGGTTCGTACTCCAGCCTTCGACGCGATTCCCTGGGTTATGCTCTTGTCGGCTGTTTTCTCGAACGTTTCAAAATCCACGAACGGAATTGCCGCATGTTTCTCGAGCTTGTCCTTGTTTTTCAAAACCGGAATCAGGCTGAAGTCGTGCACCGGCAGGAAAACGTCGTACTTGCCAGTGGAAAGCTCTTTTTCCACTGTTTTCAAAAACCCTGCCGGATTCTGCTGGGGGTTGGGGCAAAGGATTTTTTCAGAGCAGTAACGCGACAAAAACCCTGCGGCAAAGCGAGACGGGTCCAGTGCAGCAACTCGCACGCCCCTTCGCCCCAGCGAGCGTATTGCAGCCAGGGAAGCTCGCTTGGAAGCGTCGGTCACCAAAACGGAATTGTTCATGTTCGATTCACGCAATTTTTTTCAGCCAAAACTTTCGGTAAGCGCAGGCGTGCTCGAGGATTTTCCCGTAATTCTTCAAGCCCCTCTGCGAACCAGAGTCTTTCTCGTCAGGGTGTGTGAGCAGGTTCACCAGCCCCCCGTTTTCCGCGAGAAAATCAATCCTGCCGCGGTAATAATCCAGTATTTCCCCATCACTCGAACCGTATCGGTTGTAGAACGCGTAGTCCTGGTAGAGCGTGACCGGATATTCCCTTACGCCCAGCTTTTTGAAATCCCTGCCGAACAAGTCGAAAGGAATTATTTCCCCGCAGCCGCCAGGCTCAATGAAATGCGTCATGTTCTCGAAATTCGGGATTGAAGAGTCGAATCGCACGCCAAGCTTCGCCAGTTCCCCGAACAATGCCGTAGAATGGTGGAGCCACGGAGCGCGAAAACCGCGGTTCCAAACGCTTTGCCTCAAATGCTCTCGCATTGTCGCCTCGCCTGAGAGGAGGGTGCCGTCGTGCTTGAAGCCGTGCGAAAAACTCCTTTCCTCGAGCTCTGGAAAACGCGCGAAAAGCTTTTCGCGCAAGCCGGAAAGCACGAACCAAAAGGAGCGTATGCCGAAAGATTCTTCCAGCGCAAGCAGCTCCGGGATTTTTTTCAGGCTCGATTCGGAGTCAACGTCGTGAGTGAACAAAAATGCGGGAGCCGTGCGAAGCCTGCTGCCGACGATTTTTTCTTCATGCAAGGCGCCAGCGAAAGCCATGCGCAAGCGCGCAGCTTCATCTGAATGCTGAACGAGTTTTTTCTTCGGCCGCATTTTCTTGAATAGAGAAGGCACGCGCAATCCGGTTTTCGCGAACGCAAGGTAGAGCTTGAAATGCCGCAAGAACTTTCGCGAAAAGCAGTTGGCCAGCGAAGCGTAGTGCAGCGTGGACGCATCCAAAACAGAGTCTCCAACCCGTGCGCTCTCGGAAAGGCAAACGCCCGCATTCCGCTCGGAAGAGGAGAACGCCGGAGAAAGGCCGTACGGCTGCAAAAGCATTTCCGCCGAAGCTCTCGCTTCAGGCGCTTTTGCGAAAACGGTTATCCTGCGCAAGTCAAGCACCCAAGTCCCTAAAGCCACCCGGCTTTTCGGGGGTTTCGGCGTCAATGAAAATCCTGTGCCAGCATTCCAGCGAGAACAAAGTCCAAAACCGCTTGCTCCAAAGCGTTTCTTTCCGCTTGGAGTTTTCCAAAACTTTTTTCACGAAACCCTGGTCTAGCAACCCTCTTTTTTGCGCCTGCCTGGAGTCGAGCATTTGCCCTGCAATTTCCCCGAGCCCGCCGGCAAGCCACGCGCGGGTGGGAACGTTGAAGCCTTGTTTTTTCCTTTTCGCTACCGATGGCGGCAAAACTCCCGAAACCATTTTGCGCATTAGCACTTTCGTCTTGAAGCCGTCGACTTTCAAGCGCTGGGGAAGCGCTTGCGCGAGGGAAACGAAATCCTGGTCCAAGAACGGCACGCGCGGCTCGAGGCCGAACGCCATGGACGCCTTGTTGACTTTCATCAGGTAATCGTCCGGCAAGAGCGTGCGCAAGTCGAAGCCGGCCATTTGCGAAAGGAAATCGCCTTTTGCAAAGAACGGAGAGATTTTGGAGAGCGTCTTGTTGCCGGAACGGAGCTTGGCTAAAGCGAATTGCGCTTTTTCTTTCTCTGAAACCGCGGAAGAGTAAGACAAAAGCAATTCCGCCTTGTCTCCAGAGCTTTCAAGAATTTCTTTCGCCCTTTCCCGGTCTCCAAAAGAACCTAGCGCAACAGGAAGGTGCTTGAAATGCTTTACTGCCCAATGCCACTTGTTGAGCGCCGCGAGGCGCGAGTAGCGCGCGTAGCCTCCGAAAACCTCGTCCCCGCCGTCTCCCGTTAGTATTACGGTAACGTGTTTTTTGGCTTGCTGCGCCATGAGGTACGTAGGCAATGCAGCGATGTCTGCCGCAGGCTCGTCCATGTGCCACGCCACTTGCGGAAACGCCCGGTAGTTGGAAGAATCCACCTGCAATTCCGTATGCTCGGTACCTAGGTTTTCAGCTACCATTCGCGAAAACTTCACGTCATCGGAATCGAGGCCGAAGTTTACGGAAAAAGTTTTTACTTTGCCGCCCAGCCGGCTCATTACCGCCGCTGCATAACTGGAGTCCAGCCCGCCGCTCAAATACACGCCGAGCGGCACGTCGCTCAACAAACGCCTTTCCACGCTTTTCGCGAAGCTTTCGCTCAAATCCGAAATCCACTGCCCTTCGCTTTTCTCTTCGGGAGAAGCGCGGGGCAGGGAAAAGAATTTCTTCTTTTTCAAAACGCCTTTTGAAAAAACGATTAGCTCTCCCGGCTGGACTTTGAACACGCCTTCAAACAAAGTCTGCGGCCCCAAAGAGTATTGCAGGGAAAGAAAATCGTTCAAAGCCTCTAAATTCGCTTTGCGCCGCACTCCGGCTGCAAGCAGCCCCTTGATTTCCGAAGCGAAGTACAGCCTCTTGCTTTTGGCGTCGAAATGATAGTAAAGCGGGCACACGCCAGGAAAATCGCGAGCCAGCAGCAGTTTTTTGCCTCGCGAATCCCACAATGCAAAAGCAAAATCTCCGCGCAAGCGCGAAACGAAACCTTCTCCCCACTGTTCGTAAGCGTGAACCAAAATTTCCGTATCAGAATCGCTCTTGAAGCTATGCCTTTCGCCCAATTGCGAGCGCAGTTCCTTGAAATTGTAAATCTCTCCGTTGAACGACACCCACACAGTCCCATTTTCGTTGGACATCGGCTGTTTTCCGCGCGCGCTCAAGTCTATGATCGCGAGGCGCTTGTGACCCAGCGTAATTCCCTTGTCTGCAAAAACGCCTTCCGAATCCGGGCCCCGGTGCCCTATTGCGTCGGCCATCCGATTAACCAAACGCTTGTCTTCCAGCCCAGCAACTCCGCAAATTCCGCACATTGTGTCTTCACTTCACGAGCTTCAACGCCAAATTCAAGTACGCCTTGGCAGCTTTTTTCCACGAAAATTCTTTCTTCACGAGGCTCAAGCCGTTTGAAGAAAGCTTCGACGAAAGCTTTTTGTCTTTCAAAACTTTTTCAATCGCTTTCCGGAGCGCTCTGGCGTCTCCCGGTGGTACTACTAACGCGGTTTTTCCGTTTTGCACCGGCAGCCCGATGTCCGTAGCCACGCAGGGCGTGCCACACGCCAGCGCTTCGAGCAGCGAAATGGGCAGCCCTTCCGACAGCGATGGGAGGACGAAAACGTCGCTCGCT
>DATDSY010000048.1:0-2974 GCA_035291125.1 Candidatus Norongarragalinales archaeon | reverse complement strand
GGTTTTCAAACCCCTTACGCATAGTTTTTCGATATTACAGCCCCGTCGTATAGCGGCCCAGTATCGCGGACTCTGAATCCGTGGACGGCGGTTCGAATCCGCCCGGGGCTATTTCTTATTAACCTCCCATCATCCAAGTGTATTAGTATGATGACTAGAGGTACTTCTGATTCGTGATGAAAATAGAGTCATCTGAATGTTTTTGCTTCGTTCCCGCGGGGTAGTAGCATAGGCTTAAAAGGTTGTATAAAAGAAAACATCTCGTGCAAAAGTAAAGAGGCAGGCTTGGGGAAACGAACCATTAGCATTCTCCTTTTCTGTTTTTAAGCCGTTTGCGTTCTTCTTTTGCCGAAATAAGCTTCCTGGTGCCTTATTTCAACGCAAGATTTATTAACGCGTATGTATTAGCGTTAGCTAAGGCAGAAAAATATTCTTCTGCGCAAGCAGGAGAGAGACTGTGGTGCGAGGGCAGGAAAACTTCCAGGCGTTATCGCCTTTTTATGTTGGCTCTGTCCTCTCGCAACCACTCTTTTGTAATCCCTTCTTTTCGTTTGCCTTGAGCACCGGAAAGCCACTCTAATTAAGCTTTTAAGCGAAGCTTCAGCGATTTCTATTCCATGCACGTGCAATTAGGCTATTCAGTATTGAATCCGCTGCAAGAGAAGGCGTTAGCCGAAGGTCTGCTTTCGCAAGACCGCATCGTCGTCTCGGCTCCCACCGCAAGCGGAAAAACTTTGCTTGCGCTGATGAAAATCCTCGACAACTTCAAGCGCACTAAAACGAAAGCACTTTACATAGTACCCTTGCGTGCTCTTGCGAGCGAAAAGCACGACGAATTCTCCGCAAAGCTCTCGCCCCACGGGCTGAGCGTTGGAGTTGCGACGGGAGATTTGGACTCTTCCTCCGAGCAACTGCATTCTTTCGACGTTATCGTAGTTACAAGCGAAAAGATGGATTCGCTCTTAAGGCACAGGCCCAAGTGGATTGAGCAAGTGGGCTTGGTGGTGTGCGACGAGATTCACTTGCTGGGAGAAGACGGGCGCGGCGCGACTCTGGAAATAGTTTTGGCGAAATTGCTGGAACGCAACTGCAAAATCCTTTGCCTTTCCGCGACCATTCCCAACGCCCGCGAGATTGCAGACTGGCTCGAAGCAAAACTCATTTCAAGCGACTACCGGCCAACGCCCTTGCATTTGGGAGTTTTCGACGGAGAAAAGTTCGAGCTTGCGACAGGAGAAGGCGGGAAAACAAAGCTCGATGGAATCAAGGGGCTGGTGCAGCACGCGCTTTCGGAAAAGCAAAATGCGCAAACCCTGGTTTTTGTTTCAACCCGCCGCAACGCAGAGTCTTTCGCACGCGAGTTGACTGCAATAACCGCCAAGTTTTTGAGCGAGGGGGAAAAGGAAGAGTGTTCGTGGCTTGCGGAAAAGGCGTTGAAGGCGCTTGGCACTCCCACTTCCCAGTGCAAGGCGCTTGCCGAATGCTTGAAGAACGGAGTCGCCTTCCACCACGCCGGCCTTCCGTCCAAACAACGCAGGCTGATTGAAATAGGCTTCAAGAAAGACCGGTGCGTGAAAGCAATAGTGTGCACGACGACTCTTGCAGTTGGAATAGACTACCCAGCTTCTTGGGTCGTCGTGAAAGACTTGAAGCGCTTCAACGGGGCTTTCGCCGAATTCATTCCGGCGCTGGAATGCGCGCAGATGACTGGCAGGGCGGGAAGGCCGAATTACGATTCGAAAGGCGTGGGAGTGTTCTGCTGCTCTCCAGCTGATAAAAACAAAGTCAAGGAGAAATACGTTTTCGGCCCCATTGAAAAAATCCATTCCAAGCTCTCGAGCGAGCCTACGCTCAGGAGCCACGTGCTAGCATTGATAGCGTCCGATTACTGCAGGGATTTCAAGACTCTTTATTCCTTCTTCGAAAAGACTTTCTTCGCATTCCAGTACGTCGACATGGAAGAATTGTACGGGATGATAGAAAAAATCGTGATGGATTTGAAGGACATGGATTTCGTGCGCGAGAAAGGAGGGTTTCTTCTAGCTACCCCGCTGGGCAAGCGGGTGTCGGAGCTTTACGTCGACCCGATGAGCGCGTATGCGTTCGTAGAATTCTCGAAGAAAGGAAAGCAAAACCCCTTTGATTACCTGCTCGCACTGCAGAATGCCACGGAATCGCGCCCCTTGTTGAGCGTAAAGCAAAACGAGGAAGCAGAATTGTGGGAAGAACTGTACGGTTTGCTTGACGACAAGGAAATTGCCATGCTGGAAAACGATTTCGAGGCCGTAGAAAAATTCAAAACAGCGAAGGTGTTGAACGCGTGGGTGAACGAGGCGAGCGAAGCGCAGGTGATGGAAAAGTTCGACTTGCCTCCGGGAGTGCTGCACTCGCGCGTGCGAAATTCCGAGTGGCTTTGCTACTGCATGCAGGAAATCGCGTTTCTGCTCAACCAGACTTCGGCGTACCGCAACGCGAAAATCCTTTCGCGGCGCGTGAAGCACGGGGTGAAGGAAGAACTCTTGGATTTGTGCAGGATTCGGGGCATCGGGCGCGTTCGCGCGCGCAAGCTTTTCGACCGGGGCATCAAAAGCGCGGAGCAGCTGAAGGCGGCAGACCGGAAAGACGTGAAGAAAATCGTGCGGTCGTAGGCGCACTGGAAGCACTGGAATGTTCTCCGAGAAAGAAATAAAAGCCAATCCCTCACAAGTAGTTAATGTTATTTTTAAAGCACTAGCGGTTAAGAGGTGTCCAATTAATGGGAGCACGTCCGCGCAAGTGGAAGAAAAATGACTTGCTTTCTTAGGAAAACAAGACTTTCACAGGCCACATGCGCTGGAAATGGATTAAGAAACGAAGAAAACGCTTGAAGAGAAAGCAGAAGCGCAGGATCGGCGAACTTTAAGGCTAACGTTCTACGTACCTGCCCCTTTGTTTTATTTCTCGAAAGCGCGCGAGAACCGCGCGCGGGTTTTTC
>DATDSY010000047.1:0-5838 GCA_035291125.1 Candidatus Norongarragalinales archaeon | reverse complement strand
AAAGCAGGAACGTGAAGAATGGTCCGGTCACTTGGCAGAACACTTTAGCGTCCCGAAAGAGCACATCCAGACGCACATAATATTCAGAGAATAGCTTTTTTACTTTCCTTTCCTGCTTTCCGTGCTGTGGTAGAACTCTACCGCCTTGTCGAAATCGCTTTTCGCGAATTCCGGCCAAAGTTTCTTTGAAAAGTAGATTTCACTGTACGCAGTCTGCCAAGGCATCAATCCTGAAAGCCTCTGCGCGTCGCCCGTGCGTATTACCAAATCGGGAGAATCACTGCAGTACAAGTATTTCTCGAACTGTTGCTCGGTCAAATCAGTCGGGTCGATTTTCCCCGCCTTGGCGTCGAAAGCCAGCGCTTTAGCCGCCGAAAGCAGCTCGTCCCTTCCCGAATAGGCGACTGCAATGTTCAACTGCTTCGAACCGCCTTCGGTTTCCTTCTCCAAAAGCTCAAACCGCTCGTTCAAAGCGCGGGGAAGCAGATCGCGCCTTCCGAAAAAGTTCACGCGCACTCCGCGCTCGGTGAACTGCCCGTCGTCAATGCTTTCCAGCACGTGCTTGGACATGAGCTGGAACAAAATCTTTTTTTCGAAAGACGAGCGTTGCAGCAGGTTGTCGAGCGACATTGCCCAGAGGGTAATGCGTTCGGGCTCCTTGCTCCACTCCAAAACGTCTTTGATCTTGTCGAAGCCAGCCTTGTAAGCCTTCTGGAAAGAGAGACTGTGCTTTTTGGCGTAACGCCTGTTGCCGTCCGGAGTAATCGCCAAGTGAGAGAGTTTGCGCATGACTAGATAACTCTTGAAAGTCTTTTTAACTCTTCCTTGCATTATGGTTTCAGATGAGGCGAACTATCGTTTTCAAGAACGGCCGGAAACTCTGGCCCGTTTTCCGCGCTGAAACCTTCCTCCAGAAAGCACGAGGCTTGATGTTCAAGCGCAAGGCTTTTCCTCTTTTGTTCGAATTCGATTCAGAGGCTATTGCAAGCAACGCAATTCACTCTTTCTTCTGTCCTGTTTTCGACGCCGTTTTCCTTGACTCGCGAAAGCGGGTCGTATGCGTTTTCAAGCGCGTTGCACCATCACAGCCGTTTTTGCAGCCGTCCAAGCCGGCGAAATTCTTGCTCGAACTGCCTCCTGGCGAGGCGCGCAAGCTGCGCGTGGGAGAAAAGCTTAGTTGGAACCCCGGAGAACCGGGTAGATGGAAGAAAGCCTGAACTTAGGGTGGGCGTTGAAAGAAGGAAAAACGCCTTACTTTATTCCAGCCGTCGAATTGAGCGAAAGGGAAAAAAAGATTTTCGCCCGATTGTGCGAACTGCTTTTGCAAAACCCCTCGCGCGAATTGCCTTCCCTCTTGAGGCAATACTGCGAGGAAAAAAACGTCGTTTTGGACCGAGCGGCTGGCGAAAAGATAGTTTCCCTTGCAGAAAAGTGCGTGCGCGGGCTGGGCGTGCTCGACTTTCTATTGCAGGACGACGAGCTCGAAGAAATTTCGGTCGTGGGGCTGCAAAAGCCGGTTTTCGTGTTCCACCGCAAGAAAGGCTGGTTGGAAACAAACGCTTTCTTGACCAGCGAAGAGCATGCGCTAGACTTGATAAACAAGATCGCCCGCCCACTCGGCCGGCGCGTTACCACCCAAAACCCGCGAGTTAACGCTGTCCTTCCAGACGGGTCGCGCTTGCATGCGAGCATTCCCCCCGTCTGCCCGCAAGGAGTGGAAATAACCATACGCAAGTTCCTGCGCAATCCCCTCAACGCTAGGGAACTGGTTGATTTGCAAACGCTTTCCCCCGACGCGGCGGCGTTCCTGTGGACCGTGCTGTACGGAGACGTTTCGCTTTGCATCGCGGGCAACACTGGCAGCGGGAAAACCACCACGCTAAACGCGTTGTTTTCCTTCATTCCATTGAACGAGCGGATTGTGGTAACTGAAGAAACGCCGGAATTGTTTTTGCTTCACGAGCATTGCGTGAAAATTCTTGCGAACGAAGAGTTGGGCGTGGGAATGAAAGATTTGGTTAAGGACACTTTGCGCATGCGGCCGGACCGGGTTGTAGTGGGAGAAGTTCGGAGCGCGGAAGAAACGCAGGCGTTGTTCGACTCGCTGCTCGCAGGCCAGGCGAAAGGCTCGTTCTTTACTTTCCACGCGAAAAGTGCGGGCGAAGCTCTCCAGAGAATGCAGTCTTTCGGCATTGCAAACGAAGACTTGAACGCAGTGGACTTGATTCTCGTGCAAAAGCGCATTTCGTTTTTGGACAAGAAAACGCGCGCGCAAAAGGAACTGCGCAAGGTTACGGAAATCTGTGAAGTCTCCGAATCAAAACCGCGGGTTTTGTTCGAACTGAAAAACGGGAGGCTGGAGGCTACTGGCGGTTTCGCGTCCAGCCTGACCTCTGAAAAAGTATTGGCGAACTACGGTTTTTCGCGCGGGGAGTTTGCAGCCGAAGTTGCGAGGCGCAAGGAGTTTTTGCTGAAAATGCGTTGGCTCGACTTTCGAGATTTCACGCTGCAAGCGCAGGAGTTCGCCTTCGGGCAGAAGAGTTCTGTGGGTGCTAAGCGCAAGTGAACCTCCTGGCTTTCCTCGTCGACGGTTTTTCCTTCGCCGACGCGCCTCTCGATTTGCATTCGCTCAAGCGGCTTGAAAGGGATTTGCTGCAGGCTTCGCTTTCCTTCAACGCAAGGAAGTACGCCTCGTTCTGCTTTTCCTTTTCAAGCGCCCTCGCAATTCTCGCGTTCTTGTTTTCCATGGCTTTCGTCCCCATTTTTTCTTCCATGGCGTTTTCGGCATTCGCCTTCACCGCAGTTTTCTTTTGCTCGCTGCACTATCCGGCTCTGGCGAAAAAACGCCGGGCAGAAGAAATAGAGCGGGATCTGCCGCTGTTCCTGCGCAACGCTTCGGTAGACTTGGGTTTGGGCATGGCTTTCGAGAAAATGCTTGAATCAGCATGCGACGGCTACGGGGAATTGAGCAGGGAAATGCGCAAGGCGGTGGGTGAAATAAGTTCGGGCAGGCCGGTCCAGCAGTCGTTGTTGGGCTTGGCGTCCAGAGTGGACGGCCTCTCGGTAAAGAGAAGCGTAATGCAATTGTGCTTTTCGTACGAGAACGGCTTCGATGGCGAGGGGCTGCGCAAGCTTGCAGACGAGTTCATCCAGCAGCAGCGCATCAAAAGCCGCGAGTTTGCAGCGAAACAAGCTTTCTTCGGGTTGTTGTTCATAGCAGCGAGCACGATCGTTCCCGCTCTTTTTTCAGCTTACGTCATGGTCGGCTCGGCATTCCTCTCTCTAACTTTCTCAGCTACCGACATAGTGATTTTTTTTGCCTTCGTTTTTCCGCTTGCAGATTTAGCGATTTTGCTTTACTTGAGCGAAGCGAAACCCAAAATTTTGTAGGTTTGCGTGGCGGTGGTTTGAAAATGGATTTGCGTTTGCCTGGGTTTTTCAAGAAAATCCTGCGCGGGTATCACGAAGAAAAAAGGCAGCAGGAAATCGACTATTTCCTGCCGCAAGCGCTTTTCCAGCTGGCTTCTTTTCCCTCCAACTCGCCCGCGGAAAAAATGTTCGGTTCGATTGCGCAAGGCGATTTCGGCGCGCTGGGCGAAGAATTCGCCTTCGCGTTGAAGCAGATCGACGCGGGCTTTCCAGTAAAGCAGGCGCTGGGGGAAATGAAAAAGCGAAATTCCTCGCTCTTGCTCCGGCGCGCTTGCGATTTGCTGTTGAAATTCCACCGTTCGGGCGGGAAAAACTCGGGAGCGATGTTCAAAGACGTGGCCGAAGACGTTTACTCGCTGCAGGAGATAGTGCGCGAGACTTCATCGGCATTGGCGCTCCAGAAATACACTTTGCTCATAGGCGGTAGCGTGCTCGTGCCCCTCGTTCTCGCGCTTTTGTTCAACATTTCCTCTTCCTTGAACGAAGGGTTTTCGCAAGAGCTTTTGGATTTGAAGCCAGACGTGCAGCTGCAGCAGGCCGTGCTTTTCTCCACCCAGCTTTACCTGTGCATATTCGCATTAGTTTCAAGTGTTTTCGTCGCGCGCTTGGAGGAAAAGCAGGGCAAGGCGCTGGTTTATTTCGCTGTAATGGCTCCGTTGTCCTTGCTTTTGTTCAACCTCGTTCGCGGGGCAATACTAATATAATGCGTTGCGGAGTAATGCGTGCAATTGCGGAAAAAAGGGTGTGTTGCGATGATTGTTGAAGTAAGGGAAATCGAGAAAGTGAATTTGAAAAATCCCGTTGTGATAGAAGGGTTTCCGGGCGTAGGAATGATCGGCCCCATAGGCGCGTCGTTCCTCGCATCGCGTCCGGGCATGAAGCTCGCAGGCTACATTTCCTCAAGCCATTTTCCTCCCATCGCCGCAATCCACGATTACAAGCCCGTTTCTCCTGCACGGATTTACGCTTCCGAGCAGGACAACATGCTCGTGCTGTTTTCGGAATTCGTGATTCCTGCGGACATAGTACTGCCTTTGGCGCGCGAGCTCATCGATTTTGCGAAAGCGAAGAAGGCGAAGGCGATTTACAGCCTCGCGGGCATCGCGCTGGAAACGCCGACGAATAAAGTGCACGCCATCGCTTCAACTCCGGAAGTGCAAGCCCAACTTAAGGCGAATTCTATTGACTTGATAAAAGAAGGAGCTACGCAAGGCGTTTCGGGAGTTTTGATTGCAGAGTGCGCGGCGCAAAAGTTTCCGGCAGCGAACCTCATGGTAGAGACGAACAAGCCGCTCGACCCGGTCGGCGCGGCGAGGTTGTTGGACGTGGTGGGCAAACTGGCTGGCTTTAAGATTGATACTAAACAGCTGGTGAGCGAAGGAAAGCAAGTTGAGCAGAACATGAAGGACGCACTGCAGAAAATGCAGTCGATGCACGAAAACTACCAGCAAATGCAACAGAATCCGATGTACGGCTAATCCCCGGTGAAAACCAAGGTTTTCCCCTGGCAATTAGTCCGCCTCGCCCCTTTCCTTTTTCCCGCCGCCTCTTCCACTCTCAGTTTCAAGGTCCTCCTGACCCCCCTTTACACCGAGCCCTTCCCTTTTCCTTAAATTCTTTTCAAACCATCATTTAGCGTAAGCAGGGGTAGCAAAGCCTGGTCAAATGCGACAGCTTTAGGAGCTGTTCTCTTAGGAGTTCGTGGGTTCAAATCCCTCCCCCTGCACTTAGACCCAAATTTTAACTGCCTTTTTTTTTTTGAAATAGTAAAATAGACGCTGCGTTGAAGTTAAAAAATTTTCTTTAACGCGGAAGAAACCAATCCCTAATCCAGCCGGTCCATCTATTCACGGCATTATTCAATTGTGATGATTCGAATATCTTCTCTATGTAAGACTTTTCTTCCGGGAAGGGAGTTGGAATTCTTTTTATTGGTCTCAGAGAAGGCGACGGCGAAATTGCACTCACTGGCTCATCAATAGTGGGGGAAGGAGCAATTGCAGGAAAATCAATTTCTTCATCTGCAGCTGCAGGCACGCTTGGCAAATCTATAAAATCTTCTTGTGGTTTGTCAGTAAAATCGTGATCGCTTTCCTTCTTTTCTTCTGCTACAAACCCATCTTCATCGCCAGGCCTGTCGTCAAAAATTGGCGGTGCACCCGGAGCTTGGGTTTTGGGGCCTATTCTTATTCTTTTGAGAGTGATGGGAAGAATGCCCGGGGTAGTATCCGTAGACTCCAGCCTAACGCGCAAATAAACGTCTTTCCTTTGCGCTTGTCCTCCTAAATCCACGGAAAATTCTCCACTCTGCCCCGACGCAGCCTTCCACCACGAAGTTCCGTCCTTTGAAATTTCGAGGGAAACTGTTCCCCGGGTGTTTATGGTGATATTCGCCCATGCGGTTGCCTG
>DATDSY010000046.1:0-3206 GCA_035291125.1 Candidatus Norongarragalinales archaeon | reverse complement strand
TTACAATCACCCCCGCCCCGTCGAGCGTCGAGGAAGGCAGCGTTAAGGCAACCTGGTCTAACGTCGACTTGCCCGCAAACGGACAATTCAATCCGACCGTAACAGTCTGCAAGAACGTCGACACTGGAGTAATGAGCCAATTTGCGGCTCCGACGCTCTCCGCGAAAGCAAGGCCTTCGGTCGAGCCGACTCCGATTCCGACATCAAGCGTTGCTCCGGCACCAGTCAAGAAGCCAGTTGCTGGCGGCGACAACAGCCTGCTTGTTGGAATAGTAGTGCTCATCCTGCTCGCTGCAGGAGCGTATTACTTCTTCCTCAAGCCCAAGAAACGCGGGCTGTAAGTACGCGCTTAGAAAGGCGGGCAACGCGCTCGCCTTTTCACCTTCTTTTTTTATTTTCTTTTTTTCCCAGCGTACAGCCTACGGGCGATTGAAAAATGAGCGTTGCTAAAACCGTTTCCAAAGAATTGAAGGCGCTGGCCAACCCTGCGAAAGCGCTTGGCCTAGCACGCTTTTTCAAGACAGGCAAAGGAGAGTACGGCGAAGGAGACGTTTTCTATGGTATAACGGTCCCGCAGACCAGGTTAATAGCCCGCAAGCACGCGAATCAAGCAACGCTTGAAGACGCACGCGTTTTGCTGCACTCGCGCGTTCATGAAGAACGCCTCGCGGCGCTGCTCATGCTGGTCGGCAAGTTCCAAAAGGCAGGCGCCGTGGAAAAGCGGAAGATATTCGAGTTCTACTTGCGCAACGCCAAGCGCGTGAACAACTGGGACCTCGTCGATTTAAGCGCGCACAGGATAGTAGGCGCTTTCCTGCAGGAGAGTGTGGGAAAAAAAGAAAGCATGCGCTTCCTGAAAAAACTCGCGCAAAGCGAGAGCGTTTGGGAAAGGCGCATTGCAGTGCTGGCAACGTTCCAATTCATCAATAAAAGAGATTGCAAGCCCGCGCTGGCAATCGCCACAGCCCTATTGCACGACGAGCACGATTTGATTCGCAAGGCGGTAGGCTGGATGCTGCGGGAAACTGGCAAAAGGTGTTCTGAAAAGCAACTGCTGGATTTTCTCGACAGGCACGCGGCGGAAATGCCGCGCGTCACCCTGCGCTATGCGATAGAACGCCTGCCAGAGCACGATAGAAAACGTTGCTTGAAAGCGTAATGGCGGAAAGGGCTATCAAGGCGCAACGCTTAAATTCAGTGTTTTTCTCCTCGTATAATGCGATTGGCCTTCGCCGCATTGTTCATTGCTTTCACGGCGCTCGTTCTCGCGGGATGCACCGAACGCCCTCCAGCTGTACTGCAAGATTCTTTAACCCAACTGCAGAGCATGGACGAACAGCGTTACGGCGACGAAGGCGATTTTGGCGATTTGAATTCCTTTTCCGCAAGCCTTGAAACGTTCAAGAGCGAACAAGCGCCGAAAATAACCGACGAGAAAGAGCGAAATGCGCTCGTCGCGTTCGTTGATTACAAGCTCAAGCTGGTTGAAGCGCAAAAGCAGTTTGCGCAAGCCGTTTCGTTCTCTCCTGCAGACTTCAAAAAACCGTTGGTCCTGCAGCAGGCGCAAAAGTCGCTTCCTCTTGCGGAAAGCAAGTTCGGCGAAGCTTTTGCGGCGTTAGGCTCGTTCGAAACAGCGTTCCCGGAATACGCGTCCCTCATAAATCTTGAAGGCGAGAAGGGGAAAGTCAATTCGCTCAAGCAAACGGCTGCAGGCGTTTCCAAATTCATCCAGGAAGAGTTGGATAAGATGCCCAAACGCACTTCCTCCGGATTGGCAGCCGGAGATTTCGAGGGGGCAAAGAAAATCGCCAAGGAAAAGATTGCAGGAAAAGGGCCCGTACGCGTTTTTTCCACTGGAGAAATTCTCGAAGCTGGCGTTGAAGTCAGGCAGGAAGCGCCTCCAGACGTGAACAACCTGGTTTTCAAAACCGACGAGAAAACCGCGTTCTTCTGGCTCGACGACTTGCCCGGCCAGCCTTTCGCCCACAAGACTCGCTTCGCGTTCGTCTATGAAAACGGGGATTACATCGTTTTCGAAGGCGGCTTTTGGCCGTTAATCGACGGAAGGCAATTATGGATTGACGGAAAAACTGGCGTCGAAGAAGAAATCGTTTTCGAAAAACTCGGCTTTTCAAGCGACATCAACAGCGGGTTGTTGTACTCGCCCCTGCCTGCACGCGCACGGGCGTTGAGTTTCGAGCCGCAGAATCCAGTCCCGCCTCAAGGCCCGCTAACTGCCACTAACGTCCCTTGCAAATGCGGAACGTCTCAAGTTCATGCAATAATCGCGCAGGGCAACAACGATTCAATGTTCAACATCACCGCGCAAGGCGTTTTCGACGCGCTTGCGGGGCGCGGGGTTGGGGCTGACAATATAACGTTCATGACTCCATCCGAAAGCAGCAACCCCAGCGTCGACGGTAACGTCAGCAAAGACGCGTTGAAAAAAGCTTTGGGTGAAATCAAAAACAAAACTCGGTGCTGCGACGTCGTATTCCTGTATCTCGCAGGGCACGGGTATTTGTACTGCACGGTAACGTGGTACAACAGGATAACGGGTGCAATCACGATTGAAGAAAACAGGGAAGACAGCAAATTCAATTCTTACACGCGAGATTGCCCGAGCGTGGGAGAGAAAAGGGGTTTGGGAACTTGGCAAGTCATGGCAGTGCAGAAGAGCCACGGCATGCGCATGGGCAAAGACTGGCTCAAGGCCGACGAACTGGATGCGATGCTCGACGAAATCAAGAATTGCAACCTCCATATTTTCATCGACTCCTGCCATTCGGGCGGGGCCATCGAAAAGCTGAAAGACAGGGGCAGGTTCATAACCACCGCCGCAGAAGCGAACAAAGTTTCCTGGGGCAACGACCGGGATGGAATGGCGGCAGGCTCTGGGTTGGTTGACGGGCTGAACGGAGGCGCGGGTGCGGACGCTAACGGCGATGGAACGGTTTCCCTCGACGAGGCTACCGAATTCGCCCGCAACAACGCCAACGCCCGAAGCAGCGACACGGGCTTAATTCAATGGCTTACGACAGACATGAACAGCAACCCGCAGTACTGGAGTTCTCCCAACGCGTGCATTTGTCCCAACGATTGCGGCGATGCAGTCAGGGTTCCTTCACCATCGCCAAGCCCCGGCGGTGACGGCGTTGCAAGCCCGTCGCCCGGAGATTGGGTTGCATCCCCTTCACCCTCGCCTA
>DATDSY010000045.1:0-6746 GCA_035291125.1 Candidatus Norongarragalinales archaeon | reverse complement strand
CATCGCAGAAAAACAATTCCGTGTTTTGCGTAGGCGGTTGAGCGCACGCTCGCTTGAAAACCGAATCGAAAAAGTCGTTGGCCACCTTGTTTTTTATTGCATCCGTATTGCCTGGATCGACTCCAGCCAAATTATAACCCGCGTCCTTGAAACCTGGGTCTTCATTCACGCAACGACTGGGATCCGTTTCCCCGCAATAACCGTCCGCAACACCCTCGCTTATTCCTTCGTTTCTATTGATGTCTCCGCCGGGCCCGTATGCCAAATGTTCGTAAACCCCGAGCGTGTCTTGGAAGTACTTGAAAATCCGCAGGTTTATTGGCAAGTAGAAATTCTCTTCTCCGATTCCGCTGCTGCGGAAGACGTTTCCGCCCGTGTCGCTCGCCTCAACCCGCGGAAGCTTGGGGTAAACCTCGAAGCCACGCACCGGGTTTTCAACGTTCACCTTAACGAAAAACCGTCCGTCTTCGCAACCGTCAAGCGGTTTGATGTCTTCCGGTCCTTCGTCTAGACGTCCGTTTCCATTAACATCATGGTCGACGCACGACAAGGCATCACGCTCGGCGAAAGCCCTGCAGTCGAAAACACTGCCGCGAAGCAAAGCGTTGCAATAATTCTGGTAGTCCTGCAGCACCTGTGCTTGGTTCGGCCCATCCTCCGGAAGGAAAACTTTCACTTGATCGAGGTTGGACGTGTTGAACGTGATTCCCTCGAAAACCACTGGATTGACGAACTTGCTCATCCACTGCGGCAAGCCGTACTTGTATTCCGCTTGGCCGCTGATGCCGCCCGTTTCGGGAATGCTGCAAATCACGTCGCTCGTCAGCGCGCGCACGGTTTCGCACTTAGCGTATTTCAGTTCAGCAAGCGAAATCCTGCCATCCGGACGGTCATCTAAAGAACCGTCTACGTTTTTGTTCTCGCTAATGCCGTGGTCAGATGCGACTTCCGGGGGATAGTATGTGCTCGAGGGATTATTGTTCCACACGAAAACGTCCCAGCCTGGAGTCAACAAGTAATAAGAAATCGTGCGGCTCAAGCCCTCGCGGAATATCGAAGCCAAATCCGACCTGTGGACTTCCAAAACGCTTGAAATGCGGTTGTGGTACGCGTCGTTCGCCACGCGCAGAGAAGCCTGCGCTTCAATGTTCTGCAGATTAACCACGAAAATGACTGCCGAGAGGAAAATCACCGTTCCAATCAAAGGCGCGGAAATGAACGCCTTCCTTCGCGAAGCGGTTTGTGCGATGCGCGTCATGCGTGCATTACCCTGCTATTATATAATAGCGTTTTTTCTCCCCTGCTTTTTCGCGTTTTCTAGCAGAAGGCAAAAATATTGGAACTTTTTCCCTGCCTTCTGCGACTAGCGAAAAGCTTCAAAAGTTCAATTATTTCCGCTTTTCGCTATTTCACTTGAAACTGATTTTCTTATGCATTCCCAGCCAAAAGCTCTTGCGCCTTGCAAGCTGGCCGTAATGCCAGAACGCGTAAAAGCCGATTATGGTTATTATGAGCGTAAGGCGGAACAAAACGTCGTGCACAAGCGGGTCGATAAACAGTATGCTCAGCGAAATGCGGATGGGGTTCAAAACCAAAAGCAGCGCAGTTCCTGCAGCAAAGCCCTTGGCGCGCTCGCGAACGCTTTTTTCGAAGCTCGCGAAAACGATTCCGAACAGCACGGCTATTTCAACGAGCGCCGCGCACGCTTCGTTAAGTTCGGCAGTAAACTCCTGCGAATCCAATGCATAATTGCCGTTTTCCAAAACCGTCATTTCAGTTTGCACTCCGGCGAGAGACAAAACCGCTTGCGACGAGACCGCCGCGGCAAAGCCTAGAGCCTTGCCCAAAAAAGTGTACTGCAAAACCACGAACGCCAGCGCGGACAAAACGCCGAAAAAAGCGATAAAGCGAATCGCTTTGACCAAATCGCTTTCCCGCGCTTTCGCGCGCCCGCCCCCGCTTTTCCGCTTCACGAAACGCTTTAATCCGCCGGGCGTTAATAAATTTTGTTTTATTCTCCTCACGAAAGGGTTTGCCGCATGGATTTCGCGCGCGTGGAAAAAAAATGGCAGGACGAATGGGCGAAGGCCAAGGCTTTCGAGCCTAGCGCCGACGCCAAGCGCAAGAAATTCTTTTTCACCGTCCCCTACCCTTACGCGTCGGGCAACTTGCACGTGGGCCACGGAAGGACTTACGCGATAGGCGACGTGCTCGCACGATTCAAGAGAATGCGCGGCTTTAACGTGCTTTGGCCCATGGCGTTCCACATCACAGGCACGCCAGTTTTAGCCGTAAGCCAGAAAATCAAAAACCGCGACCCTGATGCAATAGCGATGTACAAGGAGTACGTCGGGGTTTACGAAAAGGATGCGCGGCGAATAGAAGAAATCGTCGATTCCTTTACAGACCCTTGGAACGTCGTCAAATACTTTTCGAAAAAAATCGTGCTGGATTTTTCGCGCATGGGCTTCAGCCTGGATTTCACGAGGCAGTTTACCACCGGCGACGTGGAATACAACAAGTTTGTCGAATGGCAGTTTTTCAAGTACAAGGAGAAAGGCTTTCTCACTCAAGGCTCCTACCCGATTTTGTTCGACACGCAGGAAAAAAACGCCGTGGGCGAAGACGACATCAAGGACGGGGACACGGACCCTGTTGAATTGCGCAAGTTCGTGGGGCTCAAATCTAAATTCTCGGCGGATGGGGAGGAAGGATTCATAATCTCGGCGACGCTGCGGCCCGAAACGGTTTTCGGCATTACAAACGTTTTCGTCAACCCGCGCGCGAAGTACGTGAAAGCGCGCGTGGGAGCCGACGTTTTTTTCGTCAGTGCGCAGGCGGCTGAAAAACTCTCGTTCCAGCACCATTCAGTGAAAATCGAAGGGGAATTTGACGGGGAGTTTTTCGTGGGAAAGTTTGTTGAAACGCCTTTGCAGCAGCGCGTTCCAATCCTTCCCGCCGAATTCGTGGATGCGGACAACGCCAGCGGCTTCGTGCACAGCGTGCCGGCGCACTCGGTCGCAGACTGGCTTGCGCTGGATGAATTGAGGAAAGACGAGAAAACACTGAAGAAGTACGAAGGGGCAAAACTGAAGGATTTGGTGGATGCAATAAGGCCCGTTTCCCTCATAAAACTTGAAGGGTTCGGCGAATTTCCAGCGAAAGACATGGTAGACCAGTTCAAGATAATGAACACTCGCGAAAAGCAGAAGCTCGAAAAAGCCACGCAGCACTTGTACAAAGCCGAGTTTTACGGCGGAGTGATGAAAGAAAACGCCATGGGCTTTGCAGGAAAAACCGTCGTCGAAGCGAAAGAAGACGTTTCGGAATGGCTAGTGCGCGACCGGAATGCGTTCTGGTTCTACGACACAAGCCGCCCCGCAGTCTCACGCGCAGGCGGGAAGGTTGCAGTAGCGATTCTTTCCGACCAGTGGTTTTTGGATTTCAACGCAAAAGGATGGAAGGATTCCGCGTTTGAGTGCCTGAATGAAATGGCCGTCTTCCCTCCCGCTTACAAGAAGCAATTCGAGGACGTGTTCAACTGGCTGGACAAACGCCCGTGCGCAAGGCGAAGGGGTTTGGGAACAAAGCTTCCGTTCAACAAGGAATGGATTATCGAGAGCCTGAGCGATTCCACGATTTACATGGCTTTGTACACCGTGATAAAGAAAATCAAGGAGCACAAAATAAAGCCAGAATTTCTCGACGAATCGTTTTTCGACTTCGTTTTCTTGGGAAAAGCTTACGAAGGAATCGTCTCGCAGAAAGCGATGAATGAAATCCGTGCGGAGTTTTTGTACTGGTATCCGAACGATGAACGGCATACGGCAATCGCCCATCTCACGAACCACTTGAGCTTCTTCATTTTCGCGCACGCGGCAATTTTTGAAAAGCGCCATTGGCCGAAGGCGATTACGCTTAACGAAATGGTTTTGAGCGAAGGCTCGAAAATGAGCAAGAGCAAGGGAAACGTGATACTGCTCAACAAGATTGCGGACGATTACGGCGCCGACTTGTTCAGGCTGTACTGCGTAGGAACGGCGGATTTCGGGAGCACCCTCGACTTCAGGAAGAAAGACGTGGAGTCGATGCGGCGCATGCTCTTAAAGTTCGAGTCTGTCTGCGAAAAATACGTTTCCTTGATTGATTCAGGCGCGGGAAAGAAAACCCACTTGACCAAGTGGATAGAGTCTAAGATGGAATCTGCAGTAAACGCTTCGACGCAAAACCTCGAGGGCTTTGCCCTGCGGGACTACGTCCAGAACGCGTTTTTCAAGATGCTGCGGGATTTCGAGTATTTTGATGCGCGCGCCTCGGACGAAGAGCGCTCCGCGGTGGCGAAAAGCGTTTTGAAGTGGATCCGGATTTTGTCGCCGCTGGTTCCCCACGCGTGCGAAGAGTTTTGGGAGCGAGCGAGGCAAAAGGGATTGTGCTCTCTCGCCGATTGGCCCGATGCGGATGAACGGAAAATAGATTTGGGCGCCGAGGCGGGAGAGGATTTCGTGCAAAGCGTTTTGGAAGACGTGCGGAGTATAGCTTCTCTGTTGAGCGGAAAAAGAAAGCTGTCGCAGGCGAAGATAATCGTGGCATCGAAGCAAAAGCGGGATTTCGTGAAAAAACTAGTGGAAGAGGGAAAGGGAGCGGAAAAGGCGGTTATTCCTGTGGTGGAAGACGAGCTTTACAAAAAGTATTTGGAGAAAACGTTTTTCGAACTCGTGGAGAAGCCTTCCTATCTTGAAGTGGACGAAGAAAAAATTTTGAAGGCTTCGGCTGAGTTTTTGGGAAAACAGGTGGGGCTTAACGTGCAGGTGGAGCGCGAAGAGCATTCGAAAGAGGAAAAGGCTTCGCGAGCAATGCCCTTCAAGCCCGCGCTTGTCTTAAGCTGATTTTTTCTTTGGCCTTCTTATTATCAAGTCGAGCTTCGGTTTTTCTTTCTCTAAGTTTTTGATTACTTTTCGAGCTACCTTAACCGGGTCCATGTACTCGCCGAAGCCATCCGGCTTGCCCTCGTCGAACAAGTGCGTCTGCATTCCGCCGGGATAAATGCCGAACACCTGGATTCCGCTTTCCTTCTCCTCCAGGCGCAGGGATTCAGTAAACCCTTTGGCCGCGAATTTCGTCGCAGAGTAAGCGCTTATCTTCGTTTTTCCTTCCAACGACGCGGTGGACAAGACATTCATGATGACGCCGCTGCCTTGTTTCCTCATTTGCGGCAATGCCGCAAGGCAGCCGTAAACCATGCCGAAAAAGTTGGTTTCCATCATTTCATGCGCGCGCGGCCAGTCTGTTTCCCCAACGCCGGCTTTAGGAATGAAGATTCCGGCGTTGTTCACCCAAACGTCTATGGCGCCGAATTTTTCCTTCGCTTTTTCCGCCAGTGCGTTCATTTCATCTTGCTTGGTAACGTCAGCCTTGAAATACCCGCACTTGAGTTTTTTCGCGAGCTGCTGGAGTTCGCTTTCGCTCCTTGCGCTTATCAAAACGTTGGCGCGTTTCTTGGCGAACGCTTTGGCCAGCGCTTCTCCAAACCCCCGGCTGGCGCCCGTAATCACGACCGTTTTTCCTTCAAGGTTCATGCTGAAAATGCAAAGGAAAAACCACTTTAATTAACCCTCCGTAATAACGTCATGCCCGAAAGCGTCGTGAAAACCGAAGGCGGAAAAAAACGGTTGGTTATAGACTACCGCGGTTCGCAGTACGGCGCGGACCTCGCCCAATACGCGCAAGTGATGCAGGACGTCATCGACAAGCTTCGGGAGGCGGATGTCGACGAGATCGTCTTGAGCGAGTATTACGAGCGAGTGTACGACGTAGAACAGACCAATTGGCTGAAAGAGATTTCCGAGGTCGTGGGCGAGTTCGAGGCTGAAGGCGTGTGGAGCCCCAGGCACTTGAGCAAAGACCAGCGGAGCAAAACCTTGTCTCAAAGGCACGACGCGGTCCTAAGCATATTCAACACCCTGCGGGGAGACCCGTTCAAAGCGTATTTGATGCTCGTTTCGGAAGTCAAGGCGCAAATGCAGAAAATGCAGGCGCTTCCTCCGGAAGAACAGGAGGATTTGAAGTTCTATCTTGCAACGCTAGAGTACATGCGGAACAAGCTCGAAAACACCAAGCTATTGCGGAAAATGAAGGAGTACCTGCAGCAGCTGGGGAGCATTCCTGCAGACCGTGGCATCTACCATTCTTTCTTCGAAGCCGCGATAAAGCCGTCGTTCATCGGCTCGCAGATTTTCTTCACCGAAACCGACCAGCTCGAGCTAGTCGACCAGTACGACGTTTTGGGGACGAAAGTCTACATTTACAAGCACCCCGACAAGGTCGAAGCGTTTTACTTCATCAACCCCCCAGAATATTCCCTTCCCCCTGAGAAATACTTTTTACTCGAAAAGACGAAGGAAGTCGTCGCCGCGCACAGGCCGGAAAACGTCGAGTTCCTCGACATCACCCAAGCGAGGCGTTATTTCAAGAAAGTTTACGTTGCCACCATCGGCGATTTGGCGGCTCGCAACAACATCTCCCTTTCGCAGGAAGAGCGCGAGGAACTGGCGGAAATCGTGGCGCGCTATACGATAGGCTACGGAATTCTCGAAATCATTTTGAGCGACCGGCGCATTACCGACGTTTACATCGATTCTCCCCTCGGCACAAAGCCCATTTACCTTATCCACTCGAAATACGGGCAATGCCAAACAAACATCCTGTTTTCCAGCGAGGAAGCTCGGAGCATCGTTTCGCGTTTCCGC
>DATDSY010000044.1:0-2017 GCA_035291125.1 Candidatus Norongarragalinales archaeon | reverse complement strand
TGAATTCCGGTTCTTTCCGCTCCCGTCGCACGACAAGTCTCGCGACGCTGCCGGCGCTGCAGCGTGCGCCATAGAACAAGGCAAGTTCTGGGAATACCACGACCTGCTGTTCTCCAAGCCCACGACCGCGTTCTCGCAAGAAAACTTCACAGTGTGGGCCGCAAGCTTAGGCATGAATGAACAAAAATTCTCAGAATGCATTTCAAGCGGCAGGGGCGAAGAAATAGTAAAGAAAGATTTTGACGCAGGCGTCAAGTCCGGAATTTACGGAACCCCCACATTCTTCACTGCCAATTCTTCTATAGTCGGGCCAGGCCCCCTGGCTGAGTATTTCGGCCTGCAGCAAGCGGGAGGTGCCGGCGCTTGCCCGCCTCCACGCGACATTGCATGAAAAAAGTTGGTTTGAAATGGACTTGAATAAAATCCGGAAAGACTTTCCGCTGCTGGAAAAAAACGTTTACTTGGACAGTTCGGCAACTTCACTCTGTCCCGAGCCGGTCCTGGCGAAAACCGGAGAATACTACCGAGAATACAAGGCTAACATACACCGTGGAGCGCACCGCCTTTCGGAACGTGCTACGAACGAGTACGAAGCGGTTTACGAAAAGCTCGCGCATTTCACCGGAGGAAAGCCGGAAGACTATTTTCACACGAAGAATGCTACTGAAGCGATAAACCTGGTGGCCCTAGGGATGGATTGGAAGAAAAATGCGAACGTAGTAACCACTTCCATTGAACACCATTCGAACTACTTGCCGTGGCTGCGTTTGCGCAAGCGCGGGACGCTTTCGGAATTGCGTGCGACCAAACCGCACGACAAGCAAGGGAATTTTGATCTAGAGGACTTCAAGACGCAAATCGATTCGCACACGCAGCTCGTTGCTATAACCGGCTGCAGCAACGTGCTCGGCGTAAAGCCTCCGGTCAAGGAAATAACTCAAATCGCGCACGACGCTGGAGCGCTCGTTCTCGTTGACGCCGCGCAGTGGGCTGGACATGCTCAAGTTGATTTCGAGCGGCTGGGCGTAGACTTCGCGGCTTTTTCCGGCCACAAGATGCTCGCACCAAGCGGAACGGGAGTGTTATACCACGCAAGCGAATTTATCACGCCGATGATAGGCGGCGGGATGATAACGAGCGTAACTCTAGACGATTACGCGTTAATGCCAGCCCCCCAAGGGGAAGAAGCTGGAACCCCAAACATTGCGGGAGTAATCGGCCTTGGAGCGGCGATAGACTACCTATCGAAAATAAGTTTGGCTGAAGTGGAATCGCACGAGAAACAGCTCGTCAAGATGCTTCTCGAAGTGTTGCTGGATGTCAAGGCCGACGTTTACGGGCCAATCGACGCTTCAGAGAAAGCGGGATTAGTAGCGTTCAACCTCGGTTCTTTGCCTGCGCACCAAGTAGCTGTGATGGCAGACCAGCTCGAGAAAGTTTGCATCCGCTCCGGCCACCACT
This sequence comes from Candidatus Norongarragalinales archaeon, assembly GCA_035291125.1. Classification (GTDB taxonomy): domain Archaea; phylum Micrarchaeota; class Micrarchaeia; order Norongarragalinales; family Norongarragalinaceae; genus UBA10210. Next base: position 556 of record DATDSY010000044.1, on the reverse strand, counting down.
GCGCCATGCCACTGCATCAAGCGCTGGGAGTAAAAGGAAGCGTTCGCGCTAGCGTCCACGTTTACAATAACGAAGCCGACATTCAAGCGTTTTCCCGCGCGATAAGCAAAATAAGCTCGCTCGCCTGAGCAAAAACGTTCGAGGAACTATTACTGCAATTAGTTGTCTAAGTGTAGGTTGAGTGATTCGAACTCCCTGCTGGCGCACAGCGGTTTAGCGCAACACAGCCTGCGGAGGGCTCTCGAGAAATGCCTTTACCCACCCAAACCCCTCTGTTTCGTATGTGTAAGAACTAGTGTCGTGTTTTAGGCACTTTCGGGCGGTTTTTACAGGTTTAATGCCGTATTTTGAAACTTTCTCCACCCTTTGGGTAATAACCTGGATTTGCAGAAGGCCGTTTTTGGGCTTTTGTGCATGCTTTTCTAGGCGTATGGGCAGGTTTTTCCTTTTTCTGCAAGAATTGGGGGTGTTTTCAAGGCCGGTTTTTGCGGTTTCTGGCGGTTGAAACCATTCTCCGCCATTCTTTCGCCATTTTGAACAGGTAATTGTGAAAACT
>DATDSY010000043.1:0-8957 GCA_035291125.1 Candidatus Norongarragalinales archaeon | reverse complement strand
AGCAGGGGCTTGGGGTCAAGGCGAAGGGGATTGCGGATTTTGATGAGCTTGTCGTCCGCCGAAGCCATATTCAAAGCCCCGCCCCAAATGATGCATCCTCCGGTTTTTTCGACGACTTGCTTGACTTTCTTGAGCGTGAGGGAAACTGGTGCGAGGACTTCCATCACGTCTGCAGTTCCTGCTGCCGATGAAATGGCGCGCGAGCAGGTTTTGGGGATGGTGTAGCCGAGTGAAGCCATTATGGGCACGATTATCATTGCCACCCTGTCGCCTGCAACCCCGCCTATGCTGTGTTCGGAAACGACTTTCTTTGCCTTGAAGTGCAGTTGTTCGCCAGACGCGAAAATGGCTTTGGTCAGCGCGACGGTCTCGTCCGTATTCAGCCCGCGCGTATAGATTCCCGCTATGAATGCCGCGAGTTCGGCTTGGCTCAGGTTTTCCGAGTTCAAGTCCTTGATTATTTCGGCGATTTCGTTTTCGTTGAGGATTCCGCCGTCGAGCTTTTTCCTCACGAAATCTAGGCTGGCCGGCCTTCGCATGAGTTCGATTTCAATCTTGTCGCCGTTTTTCGCTTTCAATGCTTCGGCAACTTCTCCGAACAATCCCACCGCGCCTTGCCCGACGCAGTCCTTGCAAACGTCGACCATTGCGGTTATCGAACGCCCGCGAAGTTTCACTTTAACCCTGTCCATGACTCCCAAGTCCATGTGCTTGGCCTGGTCTTCGCTGAGCACTATTTCATTCTGCCCCTGTTCGATGTCGAATACCGTGACCTTGAGTTCCATGTGAATCCCCGCAGCTGCAAAGCAAATGCTTTTTATTCGCTATGCAAATATAATTGTGTTCGTTAAAACCCCCACTGGAGGGCAGGCTTCATTTGAGGGGGCTTTTAAAACCAAGAAAGACGTTTGTTTTTCATATGCAGGTGCTATGCTGATGGTCCAAAAACCCGATTTCGACAAAATGTTCGGAGGCCGGAGCGCGGTGGAATTGCCGTCCGGAAGGCCTTTGACCAAGGACGACGAGGAGCTGATGCAGTTCCTTAACGAAAGCGCTCCCAAAATAGCTATAGTTGGCGCTGGAGGGAGCGGAACTAACACGCTCAACCGCCTTGCGGAACTGAGCATTGCCGGCGCGAAGGTAATCGCCACGAATACGGACGCCCAGCATCTGATGACGATCAAGGCGGACAAAAAGATTTTGATGGGCAAAGTGAAGACGAAAGGCCGCGGGGCAGGAAGCAATCCAGAAGTGGGGGAAGCTGCGGCGCTCGAAACCGTTGAAGAGTTCAAGAAAGGCTTGGACGGGTTCGACCTCGTTTTCATAACTTGCGGCTTGGGCGGCGGGACGGGCACGGGCAGCGCGCACGTCATTGCAAACGCAGCGAAGGAAAACGGCTCTCTCGTAATCGCTGTCGTAACGCTTCCGTTCACTTCAGAAGGCACAAAGCGAATGCGCAACGCCATGGTAGGATTGGAAAAACTCAAGAAAGTTGCAGACACTTGCATCGTGATTCCGAACGACAAGCTGCTGTATTTTGTTGCTGACTTGCCTTTGAATTCCGCGTTCAAGACGAGTGACATGGTGCTCGCGAATGCGGTGAAAGGAATAACCGAACTAATTACAAAGCCGGGGCTTGTGAACCTGGATTTTGCTGACGTCCGAACCATTTTGGAGAAAAGCGGGAGCGCGATGATAGGGCTGGGTGAAGTTTCCACTCCAGACCAGCGCAACAAGGTTGTGCTTGCTGCGGAGAAGGCGTTGAGCTCGCCTTTGCTCGACTTAGACATCAAGCAGGCTGACAAGGTTTTGATTAATATTACCGGCGGGGCAGACATGACTCTCGGGGAAGCCGAGGCTGCAGTGCAGGCGATCGGCGAGCGCGTTGCGAAAGACGCGCACATCATTTGGGGCGCGGCAGTCGACAGCACGATGCAGAACACTAACGTTCGTGTTCTAGCAGTTCTCGCGGGAATCAAGGACGAAGGGCTTGCGCAGGACCGGGAGGAAGAGCCGGTGGATTTGGAGTTCATTTAGATTTGCAGAAAAAAAGGTTTTGGAAAATGGTTGATTTTGGTTCGATTTCACAGAGCATAAGCGCGTTCATCGAACAGTCGCAGAGAGTTATCAGCATTACTTACAAGCCCAAGGAAATGGAGTTCAGGCAAATGGCTTTTACGACTGCATTAGGAATGCTATTGCTTGGCTTGATTGGGTTCGTAATCACACTCATTTCTTTCGTTTACAAGTAATTGTGGGGAGTTGAAAAACAAATGTTGTTCGCATACAGGGTTACTGCAGGCCAAGAGAGCATAGTGGCCGATTTGCTTTCCGAGAAAGTCAGGAAGTCGGGAGCTCCCATCCAGGCGATAATAGTTTCTCCGAGGCTGAAAGGCTATTTGATGGTTGAGGGCTCGGACCAGGCGGAAGTGAAAAAGCTCGTGGCAGGCGTTCCGCACGTGAAGGGCGTTTTGGCGAAGAGCATCGAAATAGGCGAAATCAAAGAGTTGCTTGAAAGCGCGCCAGTTGAAATCAATCTCGAGCGCGGGCAGCTCGTGGAAATAACGAGCGGGCCGTTCAAGGGCGAGAAGGCGAAGATAGTGCGCATCGACCATGCGAAGGAAGACGTGACTGTCGAACTGGTTGAAGTGGCAGTCCCCATTCCCGTGACGATCAAGCTCGACACGATAAAAGTCTTGACTCAAGGCCAGCGCGGCTGATTCAAGCGTAATAGTCTACAATCGCTTGGTAAAGTTTTTCTGCAATTTTCTGTCTGAATGTGGATGTTGCTGCCCTAGAGTCGCTGGCACCAGTAACTTCGACTACCATTCCCGGCATCTTGATGTACCTCAGGAAATAAAGATTGAATCCCGTCATTCTTGAGTTGCTCGTGCCAACCAATTCCTTCATTTGTGAGTAGATTTTGTTCGCTAGTTTTACGCTTTTTGCATCGCTTGAACAACTGATTGTACATTCCTTGTGGTATCCGGAGCAAGTGCAGTATACGAATGCTTTTGTTCCTGACACAGAATCAAAGTGGATGTCTATGGCCAAATCCGCTCCAGCCGCGTTGGCTTTTTCGGCTCTTTTCTTCAAGTTGTATTCTTGCCCCCCGCTGCAGTCCAAATCCCTTGTTAAAACAGTTTTCCCGCCATTTTTCTCCACTAACGCCTTTAATTTCAATGCAACATCTTGGGTGTAAATAGCTTCACTTCCAGACCCGCTCAAGCAGCCGTTTCCGCTTACGCCGTGCCCGGCTTCTATTGCGATGGTTTTTCCTGCGAGCTTTCCGCTGCCGCCGGACGGGGCGGTTGAAGAGCCGGCGGAGCTTTTCCCGGCTGTTGCTATGCATTCGGAAATGATTCGCCTAGCCCCTGCGTATTTTTTCTTGTAGTAAGCGCTGCAGATGTTTGCATAGCCGACTTTTCCCCTTCCAGAACTCTCGTCTATCGCATTGCATCCTGCGGCGTAAGGCCCTTCGCTAGAGTAAATCAAGACGTGCCCGACCCTTCCGGGCCCCAGCCTCTTCTCCTGCCCGTAACTGAAAAGCAAATCGCCGTCAATCAAGTCCTTGCGGTTGACTGGAATTCCTTGCGTCGCTTGGTCCCGCGCGGTCCTGAGAAGGCTTATTCCGAAGTTTTTGAAAACGCTCGACACGAATCCGGAGCAATCAGCCCCCTTGGTTAGCGACGTTCCTCCCCAAACGTACTTCAGCCCGCTGAATTTCTTGGCGTAGCTTACCAGCGCCTTTCCTTTTTGCGCGCATGCAGAGCTTGCGGGGGCGGTCTCAGCCGGTTCCCCTTGCGAAAGCCCGGAGTTGAACTCTTCCCTGGTTATTTTGGTCTGCAACTCGGTTTTGTCTTGAACCGAAACTTGGACGTGGTTGACTTTGATGATTATCGGAACGGTTTTTGGTTCCGCTTGAAGGCCGGAATAAAACACTATGAGTTGGGCGTGCCCCTCGTCGAAGTCGAACAGCCCCAATTCGTCGGTGTCCCTGTCGGAAAAGTCTGCGTCGATAGTGAAATCGTATTGCGTGGGAGTGGTTTGGGCGGTGGTTGCGGTCAAGTGCATTGAAGACCCGTCCTCGCTTTCGATTCGCACGAGCGCGCTTCCGAAATCGCCGATGGCGCTTGCGGTGAATTCAGCCTCGTCGTAAGGGTCGTCTTCGCTCACTTCCAACTCTATTTTCTCAGGAAGTTCGGGAAACTTGAATCCCGCTGCAGTGGCTTGAGGAGAGGGTGACGCGGATGGTTTCGGGACGTTGGCGTTCATTTGCTTGAGCTTGTCCAGAAACTGCGTGGCGTTCGCGGGCAAAGGAGAAACCGTTGCGCCTGCCGACGCATAGGGCGAAGCTTGCGCTTCGTCTTTCGCCTTCTTCACGTCGTCTGCAAACTGCTCGATTGCTTTCGCAGTTTCACTAGCGCTGTTGCCTTGGGCTTTCGCCTTAAGCATCGCGTTGTTGAGTTTTTCCTCGAACACTTCGCGCTCTTCGCCGTTCATCTGCTCTGCAAGGGAGCTTGCCTTGCGCAACGCTGGCTCAAGCGCCTTTTTTTCTTCTGCCGTCAGAGTGGCGTTGGAAAAGATGTGCAGCGGCTTTTGCGATATTGGGAATAATGAGAATTTGCGGCTTTCCGTCTTTCTTTCGAAAGTTTCGCCGGGCCCGAGCGTTACGCTCGTGTGCCGCAAGACGGGCGGTTCCTTATTGTCAAAAAAGCCTGTTTTAGCTTTTCCTGTCCCTGCGTTTGAAAACACTGCTTCCTGAGAGTTTTGCGCGAGCGAATGGGGGATGACGTCTATCACTCCGAAATCCACGCTTTGCGTGCCCTTGTTTTTGTACGTTATGCCGTCTCCCAGCGCGGAAAGCGTTTTCTTGACTACGATGGCTTGCCCGTCGATGGAATAGTTTTTCTCTGCAACTTCAGGGGGTTTGTGCGTTTCCAGCACTGGCGGCTGGGGGTTGAGGACTGCGAGCAAAGCGAGCAGAACGAGGAATACCGCTATGCCTACCTTGTAGTCTGAAAGCTGCATGAATGAAAAACAACTTCGTTCTTAAAAAACGGTTTGTGGGGTGAGGTGTGGCTGGGTTACCTTTCGTAGATTTTCGCCGAGCCGGTGAAACCGCTTACTTCGGAAGCGTTCTTTCCTGGAAAGATTTCGAGCTTGAGTTTTCTTGCTTGCAAAAGCTGGACTAAAACCGTGCCTTTGACTTCGTTGGAGTTTGCGGCCTTTAGCCCTTTCGCGTAGTTCATCCTGTTCCAATACGCCCCTGTTTCGTCTTTATAATCGAAGTCCACCAGTTCGTATTTCACCAGCCCGCTTTCCACCCCTACGCTTTTCGGGTCGGGAGAATTGCCCTTAGCACCAAACTGCTTGGCCTCCCCGGCGAAATCGCCTAAGGAAATTATGAAATGGCTTTCGTCGAGAACGTCTGGAGAGAATGAGGCGTGCGTAACCCAGTATTCAGGCTCTTTTACGCCCTGGTATCCGTTAGTGTTTTCTTCAAACCAGCTTCCCGCCAGCTTTCCGTCGACGTCTCGGTCTATCTTTCCTCCCAACGGCTTTTCGGTGCGGATGTTTTTGGTGAGAAGCTGTGTTTTGACTTCGGGAGAGAAGTAGTCGAACGGGTCGACCGTGTGTATTTTCCAAGGCTCCCTAGCGTAATGTTCTGGCACGACGAATCCTTTCAAAAAGCTTTTTTCGTAATGCACCGAAAAGTCGAATGCACGCGCCCTGCCTATGTACTCTCCTGCCTTGACTTCGACGGGAGCGGTGAGCCTTTCGTTTTCTCCGATTGCGTTCTTCAGATTGTCGGAAAGCTGGTTTACGTGGATGTAAATAGCGTAGAATTCGCATGTGAAGTGGATTATGAACCTGTAATCCCCGTATTGCGTCCCTTTACCTTGGTTGAAATACGCGGGCATGCTTTGCAATTCCGTAACAACGCCGTCCGCGGGTGAAAAAACGTCTTTCATGCTTTCCTCGGAAAGCTCTTGAGTCCAGATTGATGGGTAGTAGTATTGGTGGTCGATGGGCGTGACGTGCGAGCTAAGCATCAAGCCCATGGGCTCTATGATGCCTATATCCCCGATTTTTCTGGGAGGGAAAGAAAATTCGACTGTCCCTTTTCCCTTGCACCCTTCGTTCCAAACGCTTGGCCTGTTTTGCCCTTGCGTTTCCGTAATGGCTTGCGATGTGGATTGAAATATTTCCTGCAGCGGAGAGCGGGCGTTTTGTTCCTGCCGGCTTTGCTGTTGATATGCACTTGCAGAAGCGTAAGGCTGGCTCTTTTCCCGAGGCGCGTTGTAATCGAGGACGGCGAACAACGCGGCTCCCAAAACAAAAGCGATTGCGACTGCAATCCAAGTGCTGTTCATTGAGAAACCTTATATCCAAAAAAGAATCCCGCGCGTTTAAACCTGCCGTTTCCTTGCAAACGAAATCTTAAAAAGCGCCTCACGCAAAGTTGTTTGCAGCTTCTATTGAGTTTCCAGTTTAAAGGATTAATTTCGAGTTTGAAAAGGTGCATTGCAAATGGCGAAACAGACGATTGCAGCGATGGTTGAAGGCGGAAAAGCTTCTGCAGCCCCGCCCTTGGGCCCGGCTCTCGGGCCAAGCGGCTTGAACATCGGCGAAGTTATTGCTAAAATCAACGAGAAGACGAAGGATTTTGCGGGAATGCAAGTGCCCATAAAAGTGACTTTCGAAAAGGGAAGCAAGACTTTCGACATCGAAGTTGGAACGCCGCCTACGAGCGCTTTGATAAAGAAAGAGCTGGGCTTGAAAGAGCCGGTGAAGGAAGAGGCGGGAGTCAAGGGCAAGAAGACGATAGGAAATCTTTCGATTGCGCAAATAGTGAAAGTAGCCAACATGAAGAAAGACTCTTCGCTCGCTACCACGCTAAAGCAGCAGGCGAAGGAAGTTGCAGGCACGTGCTTGAGCTTGGGCGTGACTGTAGAGGCGAAGAACGCCCGCGAGTTCATAAAAGACGTGGCAGCAGGAAAGTACGACGCGCAGCTGGCAGCCTGAGAAAAAAGGTTTTAAATGCATTCCAAGCATAGTTAATAGCTCGTTTTCCCGTTTTACTGTCCCCGCGCGGGGCCAGGAGGGTTTGAATGCGCGCAATGCGCTTTTGAGTGGAAAACAGCTTTCCAAAGCTTATAGCGAAAAGCGAAAGTAATTGAACTTTCGGCAGCTTTTCGCTAGTCGCAGAAGGCAAGAAGAAAGTTCAAATAATTTTGCCTTCTGCTATAGTTCAAGCTTGCAGTTGATTGAAAATGGTTTTGCTGGACAAGAAGAACGTTGAACGTGCGTTAGCAGACGCGTTGGCGCAGAAGGGCGAGAAGAAGTTCGTCCAAAGCGTAGATTTGGCCATCAACTTCCAGGACGTCGACTTCAAAAAACAGGAAGGAAGGATAAACCTGGAAGTGGTTCTTCCGTTCGAGCCCAAGCCCACGCGCGTGTGCGTTTTTGCAGACGGGCAGGTCGGGTTGGACGCCAAGAAGGCGGGAGCGGATTTGGTCGTATCTTCCGCCGAAATCGATTCTTACGCGAAAGACAAGAAAAAGTTGACCGAGCTTTTGAATTACTCTTTGCTTGCCGTGCCGCAGCTCATGGTGCCCGTTGGAAAGGCGTTGGGCAAAACTTTGGGTGCGAAAGGCAAGACTCCTAAGCCAATGCCGCCCAATGCGAACATGGCTTCGTTGATTTCCAATTCCAGGCGCACCATGGTTTTGAAGGCAAAAGGCAAGTTCCTTCCGTGCGTGCACTGCCTAGTGGGCAAGGAAAACATGGACAAGGCGCAAATAGTGGAAAATATTCTCGCGATCATCGCCGCCATGGAGCGGCAGGGTTTTGACAAGAACGTGAAAAGCGTTTTCATCAAAACAACGATGGGCAAGCCGGTCAAGCTCGGCGTGGCAGTGAAAGCCGCATAGGCGCAAAAGCGTGTTAAAATGATTTCAAAACAGGACAAGAAAAAGCTCGTGCAGGAAGTCAAGGCCGAGTCGAAGGCTTATCCCGTAGTAGCCGTGGCTTCCATCGCTTCTCTCCCGTCCCGCAATTTCGGGACGATCAAAAAGAAAATCCGAGGACAGGCGGAAATCGTTTTTGCAAGGCATACTTTGCTGAAAATGGCTTTGGAGGAAGCGAGGCCCGAAACGAAGGAATTGCTTTCTTTCCTTGGCAACGGCGGAGTGCTTGTTTTCACGAAACTCCCGGCGTTCAAGCTCTACAAGCTGTTCAAGCAGAACAAGAGCAAGGCCGCTGCGAAGCCCGGGCAGATAGCGCCTTACGACATTGTCGTGCAAGCTGGTGAAACCAGCCTCGCTCCTGGACCCGTGCTTACAGAACTCAAGCAGGCGAAGATAGACGCTAAAATCCAGGGCACCAAAGTCGTGATTGCCAAAGATGCTGTCGTGGCGAAGAAAGGGGAAGCCATAAGCGAACAGGCGGCGAAAATCCTTTCCAAGCTCGGCGTAATGCCCATGGAAAACGGCATTGACGTGAAAGCGGTGTGGGAAAACGGGTTGCTTTACAAACAAGACGTTTTGGATGTTGATGAAGTTGCTTTCGTGGAAAGCTTGAAACAGGCGCATGCGAGCGCAGTGAATCTTGCGGTTTTTGCTGGAATATTGAACGAGACCACGGTTCCGCTCATAATCGGAAAGGCCGCGCGCGAAGCGAACGCGCTGCAAAAGCTCGTCGACTCGAAGCAAACGCCGAAGCCGGCTGAAGCGGCGCCCGCGCAGGAAACTGCAGCGCAACCAGCTGCCGAACAGGCGCCCAGCGCTTGAAAATGAATTATGAATAAATGGTTTTTTTGGAGGAATGAAAAATGAAAGACGTATACGCGGCTTTGCTCCTGCACAGTGCAGGCCAGCCTATCAGCGAGGAAAACGTCTCCAAAGTGTTGAGCGCGGTCGGCGTCAAGGAAGACGCTACTAAAGTCAAGGCGC